>NZ_JBFBGK010000055.1:0-50966 GCF_040684615.1 Streptomyces sp. NPDC089919 | reverse complement strand
GGCCCACCCCTGGGACTTCGCGGCTCCGCCGTCGCCTGCGGCGATCCCAGGCCCGGGCCTGCCTCCGAGCCAGCCTGCCACACCCCGTCAAGGGGCTACCCCACACACCACGAACGGGACGGGGGGTCGGGACGAGGGGGTTTGTCAGAAGCCGAGCTTGCGGAGCTGCTTCGGGTCGCGCTGCCAGTCCTTGGCGACCTTGACGTGGAGGTCGAGGAAGACGGGCGTGCCGAGCAGCGCCTCGATGTGCTTGCGCGACTTCATGCCCACCTCCTTCAGGCGGGAGCCCTTGGGGCCGATGATGATGCCCTTCTGGCTGGGGCGCTCGATGTAGACGTTCGCGTGGATGTCCAGCAGCGGCTTGTCGGCCGGCCGGTTCTCGCGCGGGATCATCTCCTCGACCACGACCGCGATGGAGTGCGGCAGCTCGTCGCGGACGCCTTCGAGGGCGGCCTCGCGGATCAGCTCCGCGACCATGACCATCTCGGGCTCGTCCGTGAGGTCGCCCTCCGGGTAGAGCGGGGGGCTCTCGGGCAGCAGCGGGGCGATCAGGTCGGCCAGCAGCTGCACCTGCGCGTCGCCGACGGCGGAGACCGGGACGATCTCGGCCCACTCGATGCCCAGCTCCTCGCCGAGCTGGGAGATGGCGAGCAGCTGCTCGGCCAGCGTCTTGGAGTCGACCAGGTCCGTCTTGGTGACGATGGCGATCTTCGGGGTCTTCTTGATGCCGGCGAGTTCCTTGGCGATGAACTTGTCGCCGGGGCCGAGCTTCTGGTCGGCGGGCAGGCAGAAGCCGATCACGTCGACCTCGGCCCAGGTGGTGCGCACGACGTCGTTGAGCCGCTCGCCCAGGAGGGTGCGGGGCTTGTGCAGGCCGGGGGTGTCCACCAGGACGAGCTGGGCGTCCTCGCGGTGCACGATGCCGCGCACGGTGTGCCGGGTGGTCTGCGGCCGGTTGGAGGTGATCGCGACCTTCGTGCCCACGAGTGCGTTGGTCAGGGTCGACTTGCCGGCGTTGGGTCGGCCGACGAAGCACGCGAAGCCCGCGCGGTGTGCGGAGGAGGAACGATCGCTCATGCGGGCCATTCTCCCCGATCGGGCCGCGCCCGCCGACCAGGGCCGGCCACGGAGGCGTACGAGGACCACCGCGAGCCCGGCGAGCAGGGTCAGGCCGAGGGCCGCCGGGCCCCAGGGGCCGGTGCGCAGGCTGGTCGTGGCGCGGGCGTCGGTGCCCTGGGCGGTGGCGGTCACGGTCAGCGCCACCCGGTCGAATCCGGGCGGTCCGTCCCAGCGCTCGGTGAGCCGGACGGCCTGGCCGGGCAGCAGGTCGGTGGGGACCTTGGTGAGCGGCCGGTGCAGCAGCCGGCGGCCGAAGAGCCCTTCGGCGGCCAGCACGGCCGTGGGGTGCAGGGTGACGTTGCCCTGGTTGCGCAGGGTGTACGAGACCTCGGCCGCGCCCCCGGTCCGGCGGACGCCCAGCCCTTCCACGGCGAGCAGGGGGGCGGTGGGCCCGGCGACCCGCAGGTAGACCCGGGCGGCGACGGCCCGCCGGACGCCCAGGCCACCGGTGGCGGCCTCGGTGCGCTGGTCGAGGGCGACGATGGCGCCGGGGTGGTCGCCGGGTTCGGCCCGGTCGGGGACGGTGAGGGTGAAGGGCACGGTCACGGCGGAGCGGGCAGGCACGGTCACCCGGTCGGCGGCGAGCCTGGCCCAGGCGCCGACGCCGGTGCGGGGCTCGTCGGGGTCCCGGACGGCGAAGCCGCCGTCGCGGGGGGTGTTGTAGGCGTCGGCGGCGTAGAGGCGGAGGGTGAGCGGGCGGGCGGTGCGGTTGGTGACGGTGACCCGGTCGCCGGCGGTGCCGCCGGGGGCGGTGGTGAGGAAGAAGTAGGGCCGCTGGGCGATCCGGGTGGCGGCGGGCACCACGGACCACTGCCCGTTGTCCGCCGCGACAGCCGGTCCGACCGGCCCGGCGAGCAGCAGCACCAGGGCGAACAGTGCCGCGGCGAGCAGCGGGCGGGGGTGCGGTCGGGATGTGCGGGGAGGCAGGCCCGGGCCGGGCGTGGTGTGCGGGGAGGCGCTTGGCGGGGTGTGGCAGGCTGGGCCGGAGGCAGGCCCGGGTCGGGGGTGGCCGCAGGCCACGGCGAAGCCGCTTGCCCCCGAGGTGGGCCTGCCGCAGGGCCTGCAGGCCGCACCCCGCCATGCGCCGGGGACCCGCACACCACGCCCGGCCCGCCCCACCCCCCTCACGACAACGTCAAGGTCAAGATCGCCGCGTAGGCGCCCGGCGCCGTGTACGGCGGCACCGTCAGTGCGACCTCGGCGTCGACCGTGAACTCGCCGCCGACCAGCGGGGCGTCGGGGGCGCCGGCGAGGGTGGCGCCGGCCGGGCCGACGGGCCCGGGGCTGCCGGGTACGCAGGTGCTGGGGCTGCCCTCCTTCGTCGCGCAGGCCGGGGTCCAGCTGAGCCGGGCGCCGTCGATCGTGGCGCCGGCGGGGCCGGTGAAGTCGGAGAGCTTGCCGGTGAGGACCCAGCCGGCGGGGCCGCCGCGCAGGTCCTTGACGGTGACGGTGCGGATCCGGCCCTGGGCGGTGCCGCCCTGGCCGTAGGGGACGGGGCTGAGCGCGATCTCCTCGCCGGCCTGGGTCATGGAGAGCGCGCCCGGTTCGACGTCGAGGGTCATCTTCTGGGTGCCGGGCGGCAGCGGGGTGGCCTTCAGGACGGTGTAGGTGGCCGGGCCGGTGCCGCGCTCCGCGGTCCAGGCGGGGCCCTCGTACCCGACCACGGCGGTGGTGTCCGGGTCGGTGACCGGCAGCTCGGCCAGGACCACGCCCAGCTCGTCGGCGGTGGCGGTGACGTGGTCGGCGGTCGGGGCGGCGCCGGCCCGGCCGGCGAGGGTGACGGCGGCGCCCGGGGTGAAGCCGGCGCCGGTGACCTTGACCGCGGCGCCCGGTCTGCCGGAGGCGGTGCCCAGGGCGAGGGCGCGGGTGTTGGCCTCGGCCCGGGGGGCGGCGTCGATGCGTTCGGAGACCGGGGGCGGGCTGGTGCGGTCCACGGCGCAGGGGGTGTCCAGCTCCATGAGGTGGCTGGTGTGCACGGTGTAGTCGCCCGGGGCGAGGGTGATCTCGCCGGGTTCGGTGACGGTGAAGGTGCCGGTCATCGAGAAGGCGGGGAAGGCCGCCTTGCCGGGGACCGGGGCGTTCTTCTTGGGGCCGGCCACGGTCACCTCGCCGGTCTGGGCGCCGCCGAGGACCACCTTGCCGGCGGGGGTGAGCACGTCGGCCGGCAGCGGGGCGTCCAGCGGGTTGGCGGCGGCGGTGCGGGTGACGCGGTAGGTGACGGTGACGGTGTCGCCGACCGCGGGGTGGGCGTTGTCGACGGTGATCTCGGCGGTGGTGGAGCCGTCGGCGGGCGGCAGCCCGGCCTCCTGGGGCGGTACGCAGTGGGTGGGGAACTCCACCGCGCCGGTGGCGGGCGGCTCCGGCTCGTCCGGGCTCGCGGCGCTGGCGGGGACGCCCACGGCCGCGAGCGCGAGCACTCCGAGGGCCGCCGCCGACCAGCGACTCCGTGCCGTCATCGCATCCCCCTACGCGCCGCTCGCTCCCCGTGTTCCAGGCGGCCCATTCACAAGTCGGGGGCGGGAGAAGTCAAGGGCGGCGCGGGCCATCGACTGATGGACCATCAGATACTGGGAGGGTCGGCCGGCCCGGTGCCGCGGGCGGCGCGGAAGGTGCGCCGGTAGCCGGTGGGCGTCACGCCGAGGGCGGACTGGAGGTGCTTGCGCATCGACTGGGCGGTGCCGAAGCCCGCCTCCCGGGCGACCCGGTCGACCGGCAGGTCGGTGGACTCCAGCAGGTGCCGGGCCCGCTCCACCCGCTGGAGGGTGAGCCACTGCCCGGGGCTGACCCCGGCCTCCTCGCGGAAGCGGCGGGTGAAGGTCCGTACGGACATGGCCTCCTGGCGGGCCATGTCGCTCAGCCGCAGCGGCTCCCCCAGGCGCTCCAGCACCCAGCCGCGGGCCGCGGTGGTGCTGGCGTGCTGGGGCGCGGGCACCGGCCGCTCGATGAACTGGGCCTGTCCGCCGTCGCGGTGGGGTGGCACGACGGTGCGGCGGGCCACGTCGTTGGCCACCGCCGCGCCGTGGTCGTTGCGGACGATGTGCAGGCACAGGTCCACGCCGGCGGCCACCCCGGCCGAGGTGAACACGTGCCCGTCCTCGACGTACAGCACGTCCGGGTCCACCTCGATCTGCGGGAAGAGCCCTTGGAAGTGGTCCGCCGAGGCCCAGTGGGTGGTGGCCCGGCGGCCGTCGAGGTGGCCGGCGGCGGCCAGCAGGTACCCGCCGGTGCAGATGGCGACCAGCCGGGTGCCGGGCCGGATGTGCGCGAGGGCCGCCGCCAGCGCGTCGGTGAGCCGGCCCTCCTCGTACACCGGGCCGAGCTCGTAGGAGGCGGGGACGACCACGGTGTCGGCGGTGGCGAGCAGTTCGGGGCCGTGCTCCACCGTGATGGCGAAGTCGGCCTCGGTGGCCACCGTGCCGGGGGCGAGCGAGCAGGTCAGGATCTCGTACGGGACACGGCCCCCGGCGACCCTGGTCCGGCCGAAGATCCGGTGCGGGATGCCCAGCTCGAAGGGGAGCACCCCGGGCAGCGCGAAGACGACGACGCGGTGAGGAGTCATGGCCCGATCGTAGCGAAGGCTGACCATCGGGCCACTCGAATGACGCGTTCAGGTCATCGATCCTCAAGGGGTGACCACGCAGACCACTCCCCAGCAGCAGGCGTCGACCGGACCCGCCGGGCCCGCCGGCCAGACCCCCGCCCCCGCCCGCGCGCCCGGCCGGATCCACCGCGCCTGGTCCGTGGCCGCGGTGACCTTCGTGACGATCATCGGCGCGGCGGCCTTCGCGTCGCTGCCGGGGCTGCTCATCGAGCCGCTGCACCGGGAGTTCGACTGGTCCCGGGGCACGATCGGCTTCGCCGTCTCGGTCAACCTCGCGCTCTACGGGCTGACCGCGCCCTTCGCCGCCGCCCTGATGGACCGCTTCGGCATCCGCAAGGTGGTCGCGCTGGCCCTCACGGTGATCGCCGCCGGCTCGCTGCTCACCGTGTGGATGACCGCCTCCTGGCAGCTGGTCCTCTACTGGGGCGTGCTGGTGGGCCTGGGCAGCGGCTCGATGGCGCTGGCCTTCGCGGCCACCGTCACCAACCGCTGGTTCGCGGCCCGCAAGGGGCTGGTGACCGGCATCCTCACCGCGGCCGGCGCCTCCGGCCAGCTGATCTTCCTGCCGCTGCTGTCCTGGCTGGTGGAGCGGCACGGCTGGCGGCCCGCCGCGGTGACCGTGGCGCTCTCCGCGCTGGCCGTGGTGCCGTTCGTGTGGCTGCTGCTGCGGGACCACCCGGCGGACGTGGGGCTGGCCCCGTACGGCGCCACCGAGCCGGTGGCCAAGCCGGCGCCCGCGCTCGGGGCCGCCCGCCGGGCCGTCACGGTGCTCCTGCGGGCCGCCCGCACCGGCCCCTTCTGGCTGCTGGCCGGTACCTTCGCGATCTGCGGCGCCTCCACGAACGGCCTGGTCAAGACCCACTTCGTGCCCGCGGCCCACGACCACGGCATGCCGGTGACGGCCGCCGCCTCGCTGCTCGCGGTGATCGGGGTCTTCGACGTGGCCGGCACCATCGCCTCCGGCTGGTTCACCGACCGCTTCGAGGCCCGCCGGCTGCTGGCCGTCTACTACGCCCTGCGCGGGATCTCGCTGCTGTTCCTGCCGATGCTGCTGGCCCCGGCGGTGCACCCGCCGATGCTGTTCTTCATCGTCTTCTACGGCCTGGACTGGGTGGCGACCGTACCCCCGACCATCGCCCTGTGCCGGGAGCAATACGGCGAGGACAGCGCGATCGTCTTCGGCTGGGTGCTCGCCTCCCACCAGGTCGGCGCCGCGGTGGTGGCCTTCCTCGGCGGCGTGGCCCGCGACGTCTTCGGCTCGTACGACGTCGTCTGGTACGCCGCGGGCGCCCTGTGCGCGGTGGCCGCCATCATGTCCATGATCATCCGGCGGCCGGCCCCGTCCGCCGTGGCCACGGCGGCCTGAGCGGCCGCCGCGGGCCCGCGGATTCCGGGCGGCCGGCGTCAGCCGGCCTGGACGGTGGCCTTCAGGGTGCCGTCGGGGGCGGCGAGCAGGACCGGGGTGCCGGCGCCGCCCAGGTCGCGGACGGCGGCGCGGTCCGGGTCGGCCGGGGCGTCGGCGGCGCTGACCACGGCGGCGGCCTCCAGGGACCGGGCCCCGCTGGCCACCGCCATCGCGACGGCGGTCTGCAGCGCGGTCAGCTTCAGGGAGTCCAGCTCGACCGTGCCGGCGACGTAGGTGCGGCCGGTCTCGTCGCGCACCGCCGCGCCCTCGGCGACGCCGTTGCGGGCCCGGGCGCTGCGCGCCAGGGTGATGAGCTTCTGGTCCTCGGGGTCCATCGTGTCGGTCATGGACGAAGCATAGGAAGCGGGGGAAAGGAGCGCCTCGGCGGCCCGGATACCGGACCACCGAGGCGCTCTCCCCTCCTTGGCCAGCAAGAGGGGATCTTGCTTGGCGCAAACACGGATCACCTTAGGGGAATCAGATCTTCCGCTTATCTGCCCGCGACAAATCGTGACCTTGGAACGGTGTCGCGTACGTCACTCCCCCGCCGGCCGGGCGCCTCAGGGCCGGTCGAGCCGGAGCCGCTCCGCCCGCGGCAGCCCCGCGACCACCAGGTCGTACGAGTCCTCGATCAGCTCCCGGAGCAGCGCCTCGGGCACCCCGCCCACGGTCACGGTGTTCCAGTGCCGCTTGTTCATGTGCCAGCCGGGCACGATCGCCGGGTGCTCGGCACGCAGCCGCAGGGCCGCCTCCGGATCGCACTTGAGATTGACCGTCAGCGGCCGCGAGTCCAGCGCGCTGAGCGCGAACACCTTGCCCAGCACCTTGAAGACCGAGGTCTCGGCGTTGAAGGGGAACTCCTCCACCGCCGCGTTGAAGGACAGGCAGAAGGCCCGCAGCCGCTCCGGGGTCATGCGTCCGTCTTCTCTCCCGCCGGCGCCACCGGCTCCACCAGCACCGTGACGATCTTGTTCCGGCGGCCGGCCGGAGCCTCCGCGGTCAGCCGCAGCGAGCGCCCGTCGGGCAGTTCCACGGACGCGCTGGCGCCCGCGATCGGCACCCTGCCCAGGGCCTTGGCCAGCAGCCCGCCGACCGTCTCCACGTCCTCGTCGTCGAAGGCCTCCAGGCCGAAGAGCTCCCCGAGGTCGGTGATGTCGAGGCGGGCGGTGACCCGGTAGCGGTCCTCCCCCAGCTCCTCGACGGGCGCGATCTCGCGGTCGTACTCGTCGGTGATCTCGCCGACGATCTCCTCGAGGATGTCCTCGATGGTGACGATGCCGGCCGTGCCGCCGTACTCGTCGATGACCACCGCGACGTGGTTGCGCACCTGCTGCATCTCCCGCAGCAGGTCGCCGGCGTTCTTGGTGTCGGGCACGAAGACCGCCGGGCGCATCGCCGTGGAGACCAGGTCGGCCTCGGCGTCGCGGTTGATGTGGGTCTTGCGGACCAGGTCCTTGAGGTAGACGATCCCGACGATGTCGTCCTCGTTCTCCCCCGTCACCGGGATCCGCGAGAAGCCCGAGCGCAGCGCCAGGGTGGTGGCCTGGCGGATGGTCTTGTAGCGCTCGATGCAGATCAGGTCGGTGCGCGGCACCATCACCTCGCGCACCAGCGTGTCGCCGAGCTCGAAGACGGAGTGCACCATCCGGCGCTCGTCGTCCTCGATCAGCGACTCCTTCTCCGCGAGGTCGACCAGCGCGCGCAGCTCGGCCTCGGAGGCGAAGGGGCCCTTGCGGAAGCCCTTGCCGGGGGTGAGGGCGTTGCCGATGAGGATCAGCAGCTGCGGGACCGGCCCCATGATCCGCGCCAGCGGCAGCAGGACGTACGCCGAGGCGGTGGCGGTGTTCAGCGGGTGCTGGCGGCCGATGGTGCGCGGGGAGACCCCGACGGCCACGTACGAGACCAGCACCATGACGGCGATCGCGACCAGCAGCGCCTTCCAGGTCTCGCCGAACTCCTCCAGGCAGGCGTAGGTCACCAGGACCGCGGCGGCCATCTCGCAGGCCACCCGGACCAGCAGGGCGACGTTGAGGTACCGGGTCGGGTCGGCGGTGAGCTGCGCCAGCCGGGCGCTGCCCCGGCGGCCGGAGCGGACCGCCTCCTCGACCCGGAAGCTCGAGACCCGGGCGATGCCGGTCTCCGCGCAGGCGGCCAGCCAGGCCACCACGACCAGCGCGACGGCCCCGGCGATCAGCTGGGGGGTGCTCACGAGACGGTGGGCGCGGGCGACGGGCCCGTGATGCCCTGCTCGGCCCGCCAGCCGTCCACGATGGCCGCCTGGAGGCCGAACATCTCGGCCTTCTCGTCCGGCTCCTCGTGGTCGTAGCCGAGCAGGTGCAGCACTCCGTGGACGGTCAGGAGCTGGAGTTCCTCGTCCATGGAGTGCCGCGTCGGGGCTTCCTCGCCCTGCCTGGTGGCCACCTCGGGGCAGAGCACGATGTCGCCGAGCAGCCCCTGCGGGGGCTCCTCGTCGTCCTTCGCCGGCGGACGGAGCTCGTCCATCGGGAAGGACATGACGTCGGTCGGTCCGGGCAGGTCCATCCACTGGATGTGCAGCTGCTCCATGGCGTCGGCGTCGACGACGATCACGGAGAGCTCGGACAGGGGGTGGATCCGCATCCGGGTGAGGGCGTAGCGGGCGATGTCGAGGATCGCCCGCTCGTCGACCTCGGTACCGGACTCGTTGTTGACGTCGATCGACATGGTGCTCTTGTACTACTTCCCTCGGGAACCGTTACGGCTGTCGTACTGCTCGTACGCGTCGACGATACGGCCGACGAGCTTGTGCCGTACGACATCCTGCGAGGTGAGCCGCGAGAAGTGCACATCGGGGACCCCGTCGAGGATCTCCTGCACCTGCCGCAGACCCGACTTCGTGCCGCCGGGGAGGTCGATCTGGGTCACGTCACCGGTGATGACGATCTTCGATTCGAACCCGAGCCTGGTCAGGAACATCTTCATCTGTTCCGGGTTCGTGTTCTGCGCCTCGTCGAGGATGATGAAGGCGTCGTTGAGCGTGCGGCCGCGCATGTACGCCAGCGGCGCGACCTCGATGGTCCCCGCCGCCATCAGGCGCGGGATCGAGTCGGGGTCGAGCATGTCGTGCAGCGCGTCGTACAGCGGCCGCAGGTACGGGTCGATCTTCTCGTAGAGCGTGCCCGGCAGGAAGCCGAGCCGCTCGCCCGCCTCGACGGCGGGCCGGGTCAGGATGATCCGGCTGACCTGCTTGGACTGCAGGGCCTGGACCGCCTTCGCCATGGCGAGGTAGGTCTTGCCGGTACCGGCGGGGCCGATGCCGAACACGATCGTGTTCTTGTCGATCGCGTCGACGTACCGCTTCTGGTTGAGCGTCATGGGCCGGATGGTGCGCCCGCGGCTGGAGAGGATGTTCTGGGTGAGCACCTCGTGCGGCGTCTCGTCCGGGCCGTTGCCGTTCTCGCTCGCCTTGAGCATGGCGATCGAGCGTTCCACTGCGTCCTCCGTCATCGGCTGACCGGTGCGGAGCACCAGCATCATCTCGTCGAACAGGCGCTGGATGAGGGCGACTTCCTGGGCGTCGCCGACCGCGCTGATCTGGTTGCCGCGGACGTGGATGTCGGCGGCGGGGAAAGCCCGCTCGATCACGCGCAACAGGGCGTCACCCGAGCCCAGCACCATCACCATGGGGTGCTTCGCGGGAACGGTGAAGTGGGCTCGTGCCTGCCCCGGCGCAAGGCTGCGGGCTGTGGGTGTCTGAGTCATGGGCTGGCTCTGCGGCCTGCGCATACCTCCCGTACTGAGGCCTCGCCGGTCGACGGCCTCCTGGACTTCCAAGCGTACGACGCGCACCGCCGGTCCCCGAGGGGTTTTCCGGACCGCACGGACGTACGTCCGTGCGGACGAACGTACGGGTCAGGCGGTGTGGCGGAAGCCGATGGTGGGGACGGCCCGGGGGCGGGCCGCGGCCGGGGCGCCGGCCAGCGCCTCCGCGGGCAGCAGGTCCTCCAGGAAGCCGTAGTGCGCCAGCTGCGGCGGCACCCCGCCGGGCAGCGCCCGCACGCCCCGCCACCAGTGGGCCACCTCGGCCCAGCCGGGGGCCGAGAGGGAGCCGCCGAACTCCTGTACCGACAGGGCCGCGGTCAGCCCCGCGAAGGCCAGCCGGTCGGCCAGCGGCCAGCCGGCCAGCGTCCCGGTGAGGAAGCCCGCCACGTACACGTCGCCCGCACCGGTCGGGTCCAGCGCCTCCACCGGGATCGCCGGCACCTGGGCGCTCTCCCCGGTCCGGCCGTCCACGGCGTACGAGCCCTCCTCGCCCATGGTCACCACGGCGATCGGCACCCGCTCGGCCAGCGCCCGGGCGGCGGCCCGCGGGGAGTCGGTGCGGGTGTAGCGCATGGCCTCGCCCGCGTTCGGCAGGAAGGCCTCGCAGTGCCGCAGGTCCGCCAGCCCCGCCAGGTCCCAGCGGCCGCTCTCGTCCCAGCCCACGTCCGCGAAGATCCGGGCGCCGCGGCCGGCGGCGGTGGCGATCCAGTCGGCCCCCCGGCCCGGCTCCAGGGAGGCCACCGCCGCCCGCGCCCGGGGCGGACAGTCGGGGAAGGGGCCCGGCCCGGCCGGCGGGGGCGCCTCGTGGCCGTGCGAGACCATCGTGCGCTCGCCCTCGTACGCCATCGAGACGGTCACCGGGGAGTGCCAGCCGGGGACCGTGCGCGACATCGACAGGTCGATGCCCTCGCCCTGCGCCAGGGCGTCCCAGCAGTACGAGCCGTAGTGGTCGTCCCCGAAGGCGGCGGCCAGCGAGGTCCGCAGGCCCAGCCGGGCCAGCGCGGTGGCCATGTTGGCCACCCCGCCGGGGCTCTGGCCCATGCCCTTGGCCCAGGACTCGGTACCGCGCACGGGGGCCGAGTCCAGGCCCGTGAAGATGATGTCCAGGAAGACCGTGCCGGTCAGGAAGACGTCGCAGCCCGGGTCCCGGGGCGCCCGCACCCGGCTGAGCGGATCCAGCGCGGCGCGGCCCGGGTGCTGTCCATTCCTACTGGTCACGGCGTGCTCCCGGGTGCTGCGTGCGCGTACGGCGCGGACGAGTGGCTGCGTACATGAAAGTGTGCAGCCCTTCCCGCGATGGGACGGGTCAAACCCAGTGTGTCCCAGAACTCCGCGAAAAAGCCCCCGCACTCCCGGGACCGGGGGTACGGGGGCCCGTCACCGGGGCACGCCCGGCGCCGTCAGGGCCGCTTGGGCAGCGGGATCCGGAGCAGGTCCTGGGCGACGGTGAGCTCGCCCGTGAAACCGGCGGCCCGGGCCTGGCGCTCGAAGGCCTCCGGCTCGGTGTACCGCTGCGAGAAGTGGGTCAGGACCAGGTGGCGCACCCCCGCCCCGGCGGCGACCTTCGCGGCCTGCCCGGCCGTGAGGTGGCCGTGCTCGGTGGCCAGCCGGACGTCCTCGTCGAGGAAGGTCGACTCGATCACCAGCATGTCGCAGCCCTCGGCGAGCGCGGTGACGCCCTCGCACAGCCGGGTGTCCATGACGAAGGCGAACGACTGCCCCGGCCGGTGCTCGCTGACCTGCTCGAGGGTGATCCCGTCCAGGACGCCCGCGCGCTGGATCCGGCCCACGTCCGGGCCCTTGATGCCGTGCCGGGCCAGCAGGTCGGGCCGGATCCGCCGGCCGTCGGGCTCCGTCAGCCGGTAGCCGAAGGACTCGACGGGGTGGCTCAGCAGCCGCGCCTCCAGGGTGTACGAGGGACCGGTCGCGAGCACCCCCTCCTCGGCCACCGGCGCCTGGGCCAGCTCGACCGTCTCGCGGTAGGCCGTGGCGTACCGCAGCCGGTCGAAGAAGTGCTGCCCGCTGGCCGGGTAGTGGGCGGTGACCGGGTGCGGCACCCGGTCCAGGTTGATCCGCTGGATCACCCCGGCCAGGCCCAGGCTGTGGTCACCGTGGAAGTGGGTGACGCAGATGCGGTTGATGTCGTGCGCGGCGACCCCGGCCCGCAGCATCTGCCGCTGGGTGCCCTCGCCCGGGTCGAAGAGGATGCCCTCGCCGTCCCAGCGCAGCAGGTAGCCGTTGTGGTTGCGGTGCCGGGTCGGTACCTGGCTGGCGGTCCCCAGCACCACGAACTCGCGTGCGGACACGGCTTATCCGGGGGGCCACTGGAGGCCGCGGCCGCCCAGGACGTGGGCGTGGGCGTGGAAGACCGTCTGGCCCGCGCCGGCGCCGGTGTTGAACACCACGCGGTAGCCGGAGCCGTCCAGCCCCTCCGCGGCGGCCACCTCGCCGGCCTCGCGCAGCACGTCGGCGGCGAGCGCGGGCTCGGCGGCGGCGAGGGAGGCGGCGTCGGGGTAGTGCGCCCGCGGGATGACCAGGACGTGCGTCGGGGCCTGCGGGTTGATGTCGCGGAAGGCGACGGTGGTCTCGCTCTCGCGCACGATCGTGGCCGGGATCTCGCCCTTGACGATCCTGCAGAACAGGCAGTCCGCCTGTGCTTCGCCTGCCATGTCCGGTCCTCCTGTTGACGTGTGCCCTGTGCCGCGCATGCTACCGGCGCGGTGCGACCGGCCCCGCTACGACCACCGGCCGGTGCGGGCGAGCAGGACGGCCACCGCGGCCGTCCCGGCGGTGGACGTCCGCAGCACGGAACGCCCCAGGCGGTACGGCGCGGCGCCGACGGACGCGAAGAGCTCCAGTTCCTCGGGCGACACCCCGCCTTCCGGCCCGACCACCACGACGATCGACCCCGAAGCCGGCAGTTCGGCGACCGCCAGGGCCTGCGAGGGCGTGTCCCGGTCCTCGTGCAGCACCACCGCGAGGTCCGCACCGGCCAGCAGCGCGGCCACCTGCTTGGTGGACAGCGCCTCCCCGACCTCGGGGAACCGCACCCGCCGGGACTGCTTCCCGGCCTCCCGGGCCGTACTGCGCCACTTCGCCAGCGACTTCGCACCGCGGTCCCCGCGCCACTGCGTGATGCAGCGGGACGCCTGCCAGGGCACGATCGCGTCCACCCCGGTCTCGGTCATGGTCTCGACGGCCAGCTCCCCGCGGTCCCCCTTGGGCAGCGCCTGCACGACGGTGATCCGCGGCGCGGGCGCCGGCTCGGTACCGGTGGCGGTGACGGTGACGGTGAGCCGGTCCTTGCCCTCCGCCGAGGCGACGACGGCCTCGGCCCAGCCGCCGCGGCCGTCGGTGAGGACCACGGCCTCGCCCGGCTCCAGCCGCTTCACGGACACCGCGTGGCGTCCCTCGGGTCCGTCCAGCACGAACCCGGGCCCCGCGGGGACCTGTTCGACGACGAATACCGGGGCTGTCATGACGTGCTCCTTGTCAACGCGTTCTGGGCCTGCGCCAGTTCGGCGGTCAGGACCTCCACCAGCTCCCCCGCGGGCAGCGTCCGGGCCAGCCGGTGGCCCTGGCCCGCCCACAGGGCCATCCCCTGCGGGTCCCCGGCCGCCGCGGCGGCCTTGCGCAGCCCGCTGGTGAGGTGGTGCACCTGCGGGTAGGCGGCCGGCGCGTAGGGGCCGTGCTCGCGCATGAAGCGGTTGACCAGGCCCCGGGCCGGGCGGCCCGAGAAGGCACGGGTGAGTTCGGTGCGGGGGAACATCGGGTCGGTCAGCGCCGCCTTGTGCAGCGGGCTGGCCCCGGACTCGGGGCAGACCAGGAAGGCGGTGCCCAGCTGGGCGGCCTGCGCCCCGGCGGCCAGTACGGCCGCGATCTGGGCGCCCCGCATCAGCCCGCCCGCGGCGATGATCGGCAGCGCGACGGCCTCCCGCACCTGGGCCACCAGCGGCAGCAGCCCGAAGCCGGTGCCGTCGGCGCAGGGGTCGTCGCGGTGGGTGCCCTGGTGGCCGCCGGCCTCGATGCCCTGGACGCAGACGGCCGCCGCGCCCGCCGCCTGGGCGGTCCGGGCCTCCTCCGCGGAGGTGACGGTGACCACCGTCCAGGTGCCGGCGGCCGTGAAGGAGCGCAGCACCGCCGGATCGGGGCAGCCGAAGGTGAAGGAGACCAGCGGGACCGGGTCCTCGAGGAGGATGGCGAGCTTGGCGTCGTACCCGTCGTCGCTGCCGGCGAAGACGTCCTCGCCGAGGGGGGTGTCGTACCAGGCGGCCTCGCCGGCCAGCTGACCGCGGTAGGCCTCGACCGCGGCCGGGTCGACGTAACTGCGCTGCGGCATGAAGAGGTTGACGCCGAAGGGCCGCCGGGTGAGCGCCCGCAACCGCTTGATCTCCTGGTACATGCCGTCGGCGGTCTTGTAGCCGCCGGCCAGGAAGCCGAGGCCGCCGGCCGCGGAGACGGCGGCGGCCAGCTCGGGTCCGGAGGCACCGCCTGCCATGGGGGCCTGCACGATCGGATAAGGGTGGAGATCGCTCAGCGCGGGGGACATGACACGCATCGTGCCATGTCCCCCGCACCCAGCCGAATTGATCTGTACCCCCGGCACAGCCGGCACACCCGGCCCGGCAGGACCGGGCGCCCCGGCACCGTCAGCGACCGTTGAAGGCGTCCTTCAGGCGGGAGAAGAGGCCCTGCTGGCCGGGCTGGAACTGGCCCAGGGGGCGCTCCTCGCCGCGGAGCTTGGCGAGCTGGCGCAGCAGGTCCTCCTGCTGCGGGTCCAGCTTCGCCGGGGTCTGCACCTCGACGTGCACGATCAGGTCGCCCCGGCCGCCGCCGCGCAGGTGCGTGACGCCGCGGCCGTGCAGCGGGATCGACTGGCCGGACTGGGTACCGGGCCGGATGTCGACCTCCTCCATGCCGTCCAGCGTCTCCAGCGGGCACTTGGTGCCCAGCGCCGCCGCCGTCATGGGGAGGGTGACCGTGCAGTGCAGGTCGTCCCCGCGCCGCTGGAAGACCGGGTGCGGCAGCTCGTGGATCTCGACGTACAGGTCGCCGGCGGGGCCGCCGCCGGGGCCGACCTCGCCCTCGCCCGCGAGCTGGATGCGGGTGCCGTTCTCCACGCCGGCCGGGATCTTGACCGTGAGGGTGCGGCGGGACCGGATGCGGCCGTCGCCCGCGCACTCGGGGCACGGGGTCGGGACGACGGTGCCGAAGCCCTGGCACTGCGGGCACGGCCGGGAGGTCATGACCTGGCCGAGGAAGGAGCGGGTGACCTGGGAGACCTCGCCGCGGCCGCGGCACATGTCACAGGTCTGCGCGGAGGTGCCGGGGGCGGCGCCCTCGCCGGAGCAGGTCGTGCACACGATGGCCGTGTCGACCTGGATGTCCTTGGTCGTGCCGAAGGCCGCCTCGTCGAGCTCGAGGTCGAGGCGGATCATGGCGTCCTGGCCGCGGCGGGTGCGCGAGCGCGGGCCGCGCTGCGAGGCCTGGCCGAAGAAGGCGTCCATGATGTCGCTGAAGTTGCCGAAGCCGCCGGCCCCGAAGCCGCCGGCGCCACCGCCGCCGGAGGCGGACAGCGGGTCCCCGCCGAGGTCGTAGACCTGCTTCTTCTGCGGGTCCGACAGCACCTCGTACGCGGCGTTGATCTCCTTGAAACGCTCCTGCGTCTTGGGATCCGGGTTCACGTCCGGGTGCAGCTCGCGGGCGAGCTTGCGGAAGGCCTTCTTGATCTCGTCCTGGGACGCGTCGCGGCGCACGCCGAGTACGGCGTAGTAGTCCGTGGCCACTTACGACTCCGCCAGGATCTGTCCGACGTAACGTGCCACTGCGCGTACCGCTCCCATCGTTCCGGGGTAGTCCATGCGGGTCGGTCCGACCACGCCGAGTTTGGCGACTGTCTCGCCGCCCGAACCGTAGCCGACCGACACGACGGACGTGGAGTTCAGTCCTTCGTAGGCGTTCTCGTGCCCGATTCGCACGGTCATGCCCGATTCATTGACCTCGCCGAGCAGCTTGAGGAGCACGACCTGCTCCTCCAGCGCTTCCAGCACCGGCCTGATCGTCAAGGGGAAGTCGTGCCCGAAGCGAGTGAGATTGGCGGTGCCGCCGATCATCAGACGCTCCTCGGTCTCCTCCACCAGGGTCTCCAGCAGGGTCGCCAGGACGGTGGAGACGGTGCCCCGGTCCTCCGCCTCGAACGACTCCGGCAGGTCCTGCACCAGCTGCGGGACGTCCGCGAACCGGCGGCCGACGACACGGCTGTTGAGCCGGGCCCGCAGGTCTGCCAGCGACTGGTCGCCGAACGGCGACGGGCAGTCCACCAGCCGCTGCTCGACCCGTCCGGTGTCCGTGATCAGGACGAGCATCAGCCGGGCCGGTGCCAGCAGCAGCAGCTCGACGTGGCGCACGGTCGACCGGGTCAGGCTCGGGTACTGCACCACCGCGACCTGCCGGGTCAGCTGCGCCAGCAGCCGGACCGTGCGGCCGACGACGTCGTCCAGGTCGACCGCGCCGTCCAGGAAGTTCTGGATGGCCCGGCGCTCCGGGGTCGACAGCGGCTTGACGCCCGCGAGCTTGTCGACGAAGAGCCGGTAGCCCTTGTCGGTCGGGATGCGGCCGGCGCTGGTGTGGGGCTGGGCGATGTACCCCTCCTCCTCCAGCAGCGCCATGTCGTTGCGCACGGTGGCGGGCGAGACGCCGAGCTTGTGCCGCTCGGTGAGCGCCTTGGAGCCGACCGGCTCCTCCGTCCCGACGTAGTCCTGGACGATGGCGCGCAGCACTTCGAGTCTGCGTTCGCTGAGCATCCGCGCACACCTCCAGCTGTGATGCCTGGTCGTTTCCCGTGGTTCCGGAACCGTGCTGGCACTCGATGTGCCCGAGTGCCAGAGATCCCCCGGTCAGTGTACGGCGGCCGGGTACGCCCCGGGCAAGGGTGGCCCGTCACGGTAGCGTCGCGGTATGGACATCGCTTGGGAAGAGCTGGGGTGGGAACGGCTGGCCGCGCGGGTCGGCCGGCGGCGCCTTCCGGTGTGGGACTGCACGGTGGGACTGGTGGTGGGCACGGATTCCGTGCTGCTGGTCGACCCCGGTTCGAGCCTGCGCGAGGGGGCCGAGCTGCGGTCCCAGGCGGAGCGGCTGACCGGCCGGAGAGTGACGCACCTCGCATACACGCACGGGCATTTCGACCACGTCCTGGGTGCGGCGGCCTTCGCGGGCGCCGAGGTGTTCGGTGCGGTCGGCCTGGCCGGGGTGCTCTCCGCGGAACGCGAGGAGCTGCGGGCGGGCGCGGTGGCGCAGGGTCTGGCGGCCGACGAGGCGGAGGAGGCGGTGGACGCGCTGGTGCTGCCCCGCCACCCGGTCTCCGGCGAGTGGACGCTGGACCTGGGCGGGTTGCAGGTGCTGCTGGCGAACGTCGGCCCCGGGCACACCGGCCACGACCTCGCGGTGCTGGTGCCCGGGGAGCGGGAGGTGGTCTTCTGCGGCGACCTGGTGGAGGAGTCCGGGGAGCCGCAGGCGGGTTCCGACGCGGTGCCGGGGCAGTGGCCGGCGGCGCTGGACCGGCTGTTGGCGCTGGGCGGCGAGGACGCACTGTACGTCCCGGGGCACGGCGCGGTGGTGGATGCCCGCTTTGTCCATGAGCAACGCGACACACTGGCCAACCGGTTCGGCGTGTCGCGCGCGCGGGACTGACGGCGTTCCTACTGTCATTCGAATGCGTGAGTACTCAGCCGACCTGACCCCGCCCTGGAAGAAGTCCCGGCCGGTGCCGGAGGTGCCGGCGGACCCCGGCCTGGTGGTCGAGGAGGCGGCGACGGGATGGTGCGGCGCGGTGGTCGCCTGCGAGAGCGGCACGGTGACGCTGGAGGACCGCTTCGCCAAGCGGCGGGTCTTCCCCCTGGAGCCGCGCGGCTTCCTGCTGGAGGGTGCGGTGGTGACGCTGGTCCGGCCCGTCCGGGGACCGGCCCGGCCCGCCCGTACCGCCTCGGGGTCGGTGGCGGTACCGGGGGCCCGGGCGCGGGTGGCCCGGGCCGGCCGGATCTACGTGGAGGGCCGCCACGACGCCGAGCTGGTCGAGAAGGTCTGGGGCGACGACCTGCGCATCGAGGGCGTGGTCGTGGAGTACCTGGAGGGCGTGGACGACCTGCCGGCGATCGTCGCGGAGTTCGCGCCGGGGCCGGACGCCCGGCTGGGCGTCCTGGTGGACCACCTGGTCGAGGGCTCGAAGGAGTCCCGCCTGGCCGCGGCCGTGACCGGCCCGGACGTCCTGGTCGTCGGCCACCCGTACGTCGACGTCTGGCAGGCCGTGAAGCCGTCCTCGCTGGGCATCCCGGCCTGGCCGGTCGTCCCGCGCGGCCAGGACTGGAAGACCGGCGTCTGCCAGGCCCTGGGCTGGCCCCCGAACACCGGCGCGGCCTGGCAGCACGTCCTGTCCCGGGTCGGCTCGTACCGGGACCTGGAGCCGAGCCTGCTGGGCTCGGTCGAGCACCTCATCGACTTCGTCACGGCCCCCTGACGGGGGCCGCCCGGCCGGGTCAGTCGACCAGGTCGCGGACGACGGCGTCGGCCAGCAGCCGGCCGCGCAGGGTCAGGACGGCCCGGCCGTCCTCATAGGGGCCCGGCTCCAGCAGGCCGTCCGCCAGGGCCCGGCGGGAGGCCGCCAGGCCCGCCGGGGCCAGCAGGGACAGCGGCACGCCGTCGACCAGCCGCAGCTCCAGCAGGATCCGCTCCACCCGCCGGTCCTCGTCCGACAGCCGCTCCCGGCCGGCGCCCGGGGACCGACCGGCGGCCAGCGCGGCCGCGTAGGCGCCGGGGTGCTTGACGTTCCACCAGCGCACCCCGCCCACGTGCGAGTGCGCCCCCGGCCCGGCACCCCACCAGTCGGCCCCGCGCCAGTACAGCTCGTTGTGCAGGCAGCGCCCGGCGTCGGAGGTGGCCCAGTTCGACACCTCGTACCAGGAGTACCCGGCCTCGGCCAGCACCGAGTCCGCGATCAGGTAGCGGTCGGCGTGCACGTCGTCGTCGGTCATCGGCACCTCGCCGCGGCGGATCCGCCGGGCCAGCTGGGTGCCCTCCTCGACGATCAGGGCGTACGCGCTGATGTGGTCCGGCCCGGCGCCCAGCGCTGCGGCCAGCGAGGCCCGCCAGTCGTCGTCGGACTCCCCGGGCGTGCCGTAGATCAGGTCCAGGTTGACGTGCTCGAACCCCGCCGCGCGCGCCTCGCCCACGCAGGCCTCCGGCCGCCCCGGCGTGTGCGTACGGTCCAGGACCTTCAGGACGTGCTGCCGGGCGCTCTGCATGCCGAAGGAGATCCGGTTGAACCCACCGGCCCGCAGCTCGGCCAGATAGCCCGGGTCCACCGAGTCCGGGTTCGCCTCCGTGGTGACCTCGGCGTCCGGCGCCAGCCCGAACTCGTCCCGGATCGCACCGAGCATCCGCACCAGGTCCGCCGCGGGCAGCAGCGTGGGCGTGCCGCCCCCGACGAAGACCGTCCGCACCTCGCGCGGATCGTCCCCGAGGACCTTGCGGGCCAGCCGCACCTCGTCGATCAGGGTGTCGGCGTAGTTCTCGCGCGAGGCCAGCACCCCGCCGGTGCCGCGCAGCTCGGTGGCGGTGTACGTGTTGAAGTCGCAGTACCCGCAGCGCGTCGCGCAGTACGGCACGTGCAGGTAGAAGCCGAGCGGCCGCTCCGCCGCGCCTTCCAGGGCGTGCGACGGCAGCGCCCCGTCGTCGGGCATGGGCTCACCATCGGGCAGTACGGAAGGCATACCCCCATTCTCCCGCACCCGGCGACACCCCCGGCCCGCCCGCGCCCGCCCCCCCCTCCCCGGCTACCGCCGGGATGTGCCCCCGGCGAGGCTGGATACGCCCCGCCGATTTCACATGCCCAGGGCGGTCGGGATGTGTGGGGAAGCCGCTTGACGGCCCGTGGCAGGCTGGTCCGGAGGCGGGCCCGGGCCGTGGGTGGCCGCAGGCCACGGCGAAGCCGCGAAGCCCACGGGGTGGGCCTGCCGCAGGGCCCGCAGGCCACGGGCCGTCAAGCGGCGCGGGGACCCACACATCCCGACCGCCCGCCCCGCAGCCCCCCTACGCCTCCCGAGACCCCTCGTACATCTCGTCGATCAGGTGCTTGAACTCACGCTCGACCGCCGGGCGCTTCAGCTTCAGGCTGGGCGTGAGGTCGCCGTGTTCCACGTCGAGGTCCCGCGGCAGCAGCTTGAACTTCTTGATCGTCTGCCAGCGCTGCAGGCCCTGGTTGAGGGTCTGCACGTACGTCTCGACCAGCCGCGCGGTCTCCGGCGCGGCCACCACCTCGCCGTAGGTCTTGCCCTCCAGGCCGTTCTCCGCGGCCCAGCCGAGGATGGCCGGCTCGTCGAGGGCGATCAGCGCGGTGCAGAAGTTCCGGTCCGCGCCGTGCACGACGATGTTGGAGACGTACGGGCAGATGGCCTTGAACTGGCCCTCGACCTCGGCCGGCGCGACGTACTTGCCGCCGGAGGTCTTGATCAGGTCCTTCTTGCGGTCGGTGATCCGCAGGTAGCCGTCGGGCGAGAGCTCGCCGATGTCGCCGGTGTGGAACCAGCCGTCGGCCTCCAGCACCTCCGCGGTCTTCTCCGGCAGGCCGTGGTAGCCCTCCATGATGCCGGGGCTGCGCAGCAGGATCTCGCCGTCGTCGGCGATCCGGACCTCCGTGCCGGGGAGCGGCTTGCCGACCGTGCCGGTGCGGTAGGCCTCGCCCGGGTTCACGAAGGAGGCGGCGCTGGACTCGGTCAGGCCGTAGCCCTCGAGGATGTGGACGCCCGCGCCGGCGAAGAAGTAGCCGATCTCGGGGGCGAGGGCGGCCGAGCCGGAGACGCAGGCGCGCAGGTTGCCGCCGAAGGCCTCGCGGATCTTGGCGTAGACGAGCTTGTCGGCGACGGCGTGCTTGGCGGCCAGGGCGAAGGGGACGTTGGCCGTGCCGGTGCGCCGGAAGTTGTCCTGGCTGGCCTTGGCGTACTCGCGGGCCACCTCGGCCGCCCACTTAAAGATCTTGTACTTGGCCCCGCCGGCCGCGCGGGCCTTGGCCGCGACGCCGTTGTAGACCTTCTCGAAGATCCGCGGCACGGCCGCCATGTAGGTGGGCTGCACCACCGGCAGGTTCTCGATGATCTTGTCGATCCGGCCGTCGACGGCGGTGACGTGGCCGACCTCGATCTGGCCGGAGGTGAGCACCTTGCCGAAGACGTGGGCCAGCGGCAGCCAGAGGTACTGGACGTCGTCCTTGGTCATCAGGCCGGTGGCGACGGTGGCCTTGGCCATGTACGCCCAGTTGTCGTGCGGCAGCCGCACGCCCTTGGGGCGGCCGGTGGTGCCCGAGGTGTAGATGAGGGTGGCGAGCTGGTCGGCGGTGATGGCCGCGATCCGCTCCTTGACGGCGCCGGGGTGCTCGGCGAGGTATTCCGCGCCGCGCTTCTCCAGCTCCGCGAGGGAGAGCACCCAGCCCTCCGGGTCGCCCTCGACGGCGACCGCGTCCGCCGCCTCGACCACGATCACGTGGCGCAGGCCGGGGAGGTTCGCGCGCTGCTCGCGGGCCTTGGCGAGCTGGGCGCCGTCCTCGGCGATCAGGATCCGGGAGTCGGAGTCGGCCAGGATGAAGGCCGACTCCTCGGCGTTGGTGCTCGGGTAGATGGTGGTGACCGCGGCGCCGGCGCACATGATGCCCAGGTCGGCCAGGATCCACTCGACCCGGGTGTTGGAGGCGAGGGCCACCCGCTGCTCGGGCTGGATGCCCAGGTCGAGCAGGCCGGCGGCGATGGCGAAGACCTGTTCGGCCGCCTGTCCCCAGCTGAGCGACTTCCACTCGTCCGGGCCCTGGCCGGCGGCTGCCGGGACCGGGTAGCGGTAGGCCTCGCCGTCCGGCGTGGCCGCGACCCGCTCAAGGAAGACGGTCGCCACCGAGGCGGGGCGATTCTCGATCAAGGACTGTGTGTCGCTCACGACATCCTCCGGACCGGTCCACGCGGCAGTGCGTGGGAGCGTGGGGACTGGCGGGTTTTTGTGACTGGCGAGTAACCATCGAGCAGTGATCAGAGTAAAGGCCGCCCGGCCGGTGCGTAAGGGCCCCGGTGCGGCCTGTTGATAACGAAACGAGCCCCGGCGCTCGCGCGCAGGGGCTCGTTCCACACCAGGTCACGTGAGGTGACCGGCCGTACTACTTCTTCTTGCCGCCGGACTCGTCGCTGGAGAGCACCGCGATGAAGGCGTCCTGCGGGACCTCCACGGAGCCCACCATCTTCATCCGCTTCTTGCCTTCCTTCTGCTTCTCGAGCAGCTTGCGCTTACGCGAGATGTCACCGCCGTAGCACTTGGCGAGGACGTCCTTGCGGATCGCGCGGATGGTCTCGCGGGCGATCACCCGGGAGCCGATCGCGGCCTGGATCGGCACCTCGAAGGCCTGCCGCGGGATGAGCTCGCGCAGCTTGGCCACCAGGCGCACGCCGTAGGCGTAGGCGGCGTCCTTGTGGGTGACGGCGGAGAAGGCGTCGACCTTGTCGCCGTGCAGCAGGATGTCGACCTTGACCAGGCTGGAGGCCTGCTCGCCGGTGGGCTCGTAGTCCAGGGAGGCGTAGCCGCGGGTCTTGGACTTCAGCTGGTCGAAGAAGTCGAAGACGATCTCGGCGAGCGGCAGGGTGTACCGGATCTCGACGCGGTCCTCGGACAGGTAGTCCATGCCGATCAGGGTGCCGCGCCGGGTCTGGCACAGCTCCATGATCGCGCCGATGAACTCGCTGGGCGCGAGGATCGTGGCGCGCACGACCGGCTCGTAGACCTCCGAGATCTTGCCCTCGGGGAACTCGCTCGGGTTGGTGACGGTGACCTCGCTCTTGTCCTCCAGCACCACGCGGTAGACCACGTTGGGCGCGGTGGCGATGAGGTCGAGGCCGAACTCGCGCTCGAGGCGCTCGCGGATCACGTCGAGGTGGAGCAGGCCGAGGAAGCCGACGCGGAAGCCGAAGCCCAGCGCGGCCGAGGTCTCCGGCTCGTAGACCAGCGCGGCGTCGTTGAGCTGGAGCTTGTCCAGGGCCTCGCGCAGGTCCGGGTACTCGGAGCCGTCCAGCGGGTACAGACCGGAGAAGACCATCGGCTTCGGGTCCTTGTAGCCGCCCAGGGCCTCGGTCGCGCCGTTGTGCAGGCTGGTGATCGTGTCACCGACCTTGGACTGACGGACGTCCTTCACGCCGGTGATGATGTAGCCCACCTCGCCGACGCCGATGCCGTCGGCCGGGGTCATCTCGGGCGAGGAGACGCCGATCTCCAGCAGCTCGTGGGTGGCTCCGGTGGACATCATCCGGATCCGCTCGCGCTTGTTGAGCTGGCCGTCGACCACTCGCACGTAGGTGACCACGCCCCGGTACGAGTCGTACACCGAGTCGAAGATCATCGCGCGGGCCGGGGCGTCGGCCACGCCCACGGGGGCCGGCACCTCCCGGACGACCTTGTCGAGCAGGGCGTCCACGCCCACGCCCGTCTTGGCGGAGACCCGCAGGACGTCCTCGGGCTGGCAGCCGACCAGGTTCGCCAGCTCCTCGGCGAACTTCTCCGGCTGGGCGGCCGGCAGGTCGATCTTGTTCAGGACCGGGACGATCGCGAGGTCGTTCTCCATGGCCAGGTACAGGTTGGCCAGGGTCTGGGCCTCGATGCCCTGCGCGGCGTCCACCAGCAGGACGGTGCCCTCGCAGGCGGCCAGCGAGCGGGAGACCTCGTAGGTGAAGTCCACGTGGCCCGGGGTGTCGATCATGTTGAGGATGTGGGTCTTGCCCACGCCCTCGCCCGTCCGCGGCTCCCAGGGCAGTCGGACCGCCTGGGACTTGATCGTGATGCCCCGCTCACGCTCGATGTCCATGCGGTCGAGGTACTGGGCACGCATCGCCCGCTGCTCGACGACTCCGGTCAGCTGGAGCATCCGGTCGGCGAGCGTCGACTTGCCGTGGTCGATGTGCGCGATGATGCAGAAATTGCGGATCAGCGCCGGGTCGGTACGGCTCGGCTCGGGCACGTGGCTAGGGATCGCGGGCACGCAGTGTCCTGATTCTCGGGCGATGTCGGATCGATACGCAGACCCCCATGGTCCCATGGCCGGGCCACTGCGCTCGGTTTGGGCCGACCGAACGGCGCCTGGTACCGTGGGCAGCTGTGTCTTGTATGCCCTCTCAGCCTGCGGGACACATCCCAAGGAAACTCTCTGAACCTGAAAAGGCTCTTTCGTGGCGAACATCAAGTCCCAGATCAAGCGCAACAAGACGAACGAGAAGGCGCGCCTGCGCAACAAGTCCGTCAAGTCCGCGCTGCGCACCTTCATCCGCAAGGCCAACGAGGCCGTCGTCGCCGGCGACGTCGAGAAGGCCACCGTTGCGGTCCGTGCCGCCTCGCGTCAGCTCGACAAGGCTGTCTCGAAGGGTGTCATCCACAAGAACGCCGCCGCCAACAAGAAGTCGGCGCTGGCCACCAAGGTTGCCGCCCTCCAGGGCTGAAAACTGATGTAGTACGCCGGTCGGGACCCAGCGGGCCCTCTACCCCGCTCCCCTCCGGCCCCCGCGCCGCACGCGGCCTGCGTTCGCCACGCGGGTGCGGCGCACGTTTTCTTGATCCGAAGGCCCCGGGCCGTCCTTCCCCAGGACGCCCCGGGGCCTTCGGTGTACCCACGGTCCCGCGGAGGTGCCCGTAGCCCTCGGGCCGGTCGGGTACGGGGCAACCGGGACGCCCCCGCGTCGTTGGCAGGGGGTGAACACGACGCTGCGCATCCTCTCCGCCGCCGCCCTCGGCGGCGCGGCCCTCGCCCTCTGCGGCCCGGCCCTGGCCGCGGACGGACCGCCGGTACTGGACACGGTCCGCGGCTCGGTGGGCGGGAAGCTGAACCCCCACACGGTCACCACGCTGGCCCGGCACCTCACCGAACCCCCCGTCGAGGCCTCCCCCGCGGAAGCCCGCGAGATCGCCGCCCCGGAGAGCCCCCACGACTGGTGACGGCGCGGTCGGCCACGGGGACGGCCGGACACGGGGCCGGCGGGGCCGATCGCCCGGCGCCTCGGGTCAGCGGCGGGGGCGGGCGGCGGAGGCGGGTCAGCGGCGGGGGCGGGCGGCTCGGGCGACGGCGACCACGGCCTTCTCCAGGGCGTACTCGGGGTCGTCCCCGCCGCCCTTGACGCCCGCGTCGGCCTCGGCGATCGCGCGCAGCGCCACCGACACCCCGTCGGCCGACCAGCCGCGCATCTGCTGGCGCACCCGGTCGATCTTCCACGGGGGCATGCCGAGGTCCCGGGCGAGGTCACCGGGCCGGGCGCCGCGCGGGGCCGAGGCCAGCTTGCCGATGGCCCGGACGCCCTGCGCCAGCGCGCTGGTGATCAGGACCGGGGCCACGCCGGTCGACAGCGACCAGCGCAGCGCCTCCAGGGCTTCCGCGGTCCGCCCCTCCACCGCCCGGTCGGCCACCGTGAAGCTGGAGGCCTCGGCCCGGCCGGTGTAGTAGCGGCCGACCACGGCCTCGTCGATGGTGCCCTCGACGTCCGCGCAGAGCTGGGCGGCCGCGCTGGCCAGCTCCCGCAGGTCGCTGCCGATGGCGTCGACCAGGGCCTCGGTGGCCGCGGGCGTGGCGGAGCGGCCCAGCCCCCGGAACTCGCCCCGCACGAACGCCAGCCGGTCGGCCGGCTTGGTCATCTTGGGGCACTGCACCTCGCGGGCCCCGGCCTTGCGGGCCGCGTCGAGCAGCGCCTTGCCCTTGGCCCCGCCGGCGTGCAGCAGGACCAGGACGATCTCCTCGACCGGCGCTGCGAGGTAGGCCTTGACGTCCTTGACCGAGTCGGCCGAGAGGTCCTGGGCATTGCGCACGACCAGGACCTTGCGCTCCGAGAAGAGCGAGGGGCTGGTCAGCTCGGCCAGGGTGCCGGGCTGGAGCTGCTCGCTCATCAGGTCCCGCACGTCCGTGTCGGCGTCGGCGGCCCGGGCGGCCGCCACCACCTCCCGCACGGCGCGGTCGAGCAGCAGCTCCTCCTGTCCCACCGCGAGGGTGAGCGGGGCGAGGAGGTCGTCGGTGGAGTTCGTCCTGGTGGCCATCGCCGTCCAGCATCCCACGCCGCACCGACAACGACGGCCCGCTCCCCCGGCGCACCCGGCGCCGGGGCGTGCCGGAGAATGTCCGGTGTGAACGCTCGACATGTACTGGTGCTCCCCGACCGCGACGCCGCCGAAGAGGTGGCCCAGGACCTCACCGACCGCTTCGGCCTCGCCGAGGAGCCGCACCTGGTCAGGGATGCGCTCGCCGGCGAGGACGACGCCGAGGACGCCCAGTGGCTGGTGGTCGTGGAGGACCCGGACGCCCGGCTGGACCCCGCGGCCCTGGACGGGCTGGCGGCCGAGCACGAGGGCTGGCTCGAAGCCCCGTAGGACGCCCGCCCGCCGGATCCCCGCCCTCCCGGCCGCCCCCGGGAGGCCCCCCGGTCCCGGGCGACCGCCCACCCGCCGCGGCGGTCAGTTCTTGTGGACGATCTGCACGTCGAGTTCCACCGCCACGCTCGAGCCGATGGCGGCGATGCCGTGCGCCAGCATCGACTGCCAGTTGAGGGTGAAGTCCTCCCGGTGCAGCTCGGTGGTGGCCCGGCAGGCCGCCCGCGTCTCGCCCTCCAGGCCGGTGCCCAGCCCGAGGTACTGGGCGTCGAGGGTCACCGACCGGCTGACCCCGTGCAGGGTCAGGGCCCCCGCCACCGCCCAGCGGGTACCGCTGCGGTGGATGAACCGCTCGCTGTAGAACTCGATCGTCGGGTACCGCCCCGCGTCCAGGAAGTCCCCCGACCGCAGGTGCTCGTCGCGCAGCCGCACACCGGTGTCGATGCTCGCCGCGTCGATGATCACGTGCATGGAGGAGTCCTCCATGCGGTCGGCGATCCGGACCGCCCCCGCGAAGGTGTTGAACCGCCCGCGGATCTTTGCCAGTCCGATGTGACGGGCCGTGAAACCTATGGAGGAGTGGGCCGGTTCGAGCTCCCAGTGACCCGGCTCCGGCAGGAGCGGCGGATCGATCTCCTCCAGGACGAGGTCCCCCGGACCGGGTCGGCCACCGGCCGGCAGCAACGTCGAGGCGTGGTACGGCGCGTAGCCCTCGGCCGTGACGGCCATCCGGTACTCACCCTCCGGCACCGCGGCGTGGAAGCCGCCGTACGGGTCGGTCTCCCCGCTCACGATGCGGCGTCCGATCGGATCGCTCACCTCCACCTTTGCCTGTCTGACCGGCTGTCCGGCCGGATCGAACACCCGGACCCCGAACAGTGCGGCCGTGGCCGGTAGTTCCAGGACCGGTGCATGACTCGAACTCGGACTTCCGGCCGTCTCGCGCCCCTGTCGGCGACCGAACATGTAGACGCACCCCCGTGCTTCTTCGACAACGCCCTTTTGGCGAAAACGCATTCGATCACGCCCCCGACTCCCGGGCAAACAGAACACCGCGGACCACCCCCGCCCGCACCCGTGGCCGGTTACCCTCCACCGGTCCGGACCCGCAGCCGGGAGGCCGTACCGAGCACCGCGACGGCACCGTCCCGGTCGGTCCGCACCACTCGGGCGCCCATGGCCCGCAGGGCCGCGAGGGTGGCCGGCGCCGGGTGGCCGTAGCGGTTGTCCGCGCCCACCGGTACGACGGCCAGCCGTGGCCGCAGCCGGTGCAGCAGGGCCGGATCCTGGTGCGCCGAGCCGTGGTGGGCGACCTTGAGGACGTCCACCGGCCCCAGCTCCGGACGGGCCGTCAGCAGGGCCTGCTGTGCCTCCGGTTCGAGGTCTCCCAGCAGGAGGAGGGTGAGCCCGGCCACCCGGACCAGCAGCACCACGCTCGCGTCGTTCGGGCCCTCGGGGCGCGCGCCGGCCGGCGGCCACAGCACCTCCCACTCCACGGGACCGGCCCGCCGCCGCTCCCCCGCCACGGCCACCGCCAGCGGGACCCGCGCCACCGCGGCCGCCCGCCGGACCGCCGCGGCCTGCTCCGGCGGCTCCCCGAAGCCGGTGGTCTGGATCACCCCGACGCTGCGTCCCCGCAGCACCCCCGCCAGCCCGCCGACGTGGTCGGCGTGGAAGTGCGTCAGGAGCAGCAGCGGGACCCGGGTCACGGCCAGCCCTGCCAGACAGCGGTCCACCGGCCCCGGCTCGGGCCCGGCGTCCACCACCACCGCCGTCCCCGGCCCCACCGCGAGCACCCCCGCGTCCCCCTGACCCACGGCGCACTGGACGTACCGCCAGCCCTCCGGAGGCCAGCCGGTCACGACCCGCGCCAACGGCACCGGCCGGACCACCACCAGCGCCAGGCCGAGGGCCGCCGCCGCGGCCAGCCACCGCCGCCCCGACCGGTGTCGCCCCGATCCGGGCCGCTCCGATCCGCGCCGCCCGGCCGGCGGCGGTCCCCGGTCCGGCCCCCGGCGCCGGGCCGCGCGCATCGCGAGGGCCACGGCCACCGCCGTCAGGAACCCGAGCGACAGCCCGCCCGCCCACCCGCCGGGCCAGGGCAGCTCCGCCCCGGGCAGCCC
Source organism: Streptomyces sp. NPDC089919 (assembly GCF_040684615.1). Taxonomy (NCBI): domain Bacteria; kingdom Bacillati; phylum Actinomycetota; class Actinomycetes; order Kitasatosporales; family Streptomycetaceae; genus Streptomyces; species Streptomyces sp. NPDC089919. The sequence goes on along the minus strand of NZ_JBFBGK010000055.1, from coordinate 22,501 downwards.
CGCCCCGGTCCGCGCCACCGCCGCGATCCAGCCGGCCGGCACCCCCGCGCACCAGGCGATCGCCCGGGCCGCCGGCAGCGCCACCTGCGCCGCCGCGAGCGCTGCGAAACCGAGGACGGTCGCAGGCCCGGCCGCCGCCTCGGCGAGCAGGTTGCACGGGACGGCCACCAGGCTGACCCGGGCCGCCAGCACCGCCACCACCGGGGCGCACACGGCCTGGGCGGCCAGCGCCGCCCCGAGGGCTTCCGCGAGCCGCGGCGGCAGCCCCCGCCTCCGCAGGGCCCCGCTCCACCGCGGCCCCAGGGTCAGCAGCGCCCCGGTGGCCAGCACGGACAGCAGGAATCCGTAACTCCGGGCCAGCCAGGGGTCCCACAGCACGAGCAGCAGGACCGCCGCGGCCAGCGCGGGGATCAGGGACCGGCGGCGGCCGGTCGCGATAGCGAGCAGGGTGACCGCCCCGCAGGCCGCCGCCCGCAGCACGCTCGGCTCGGGCCGGCACACCAGCACGAAGCCGAGGGTGAGCGCGGCCCCGCAGCCGGCCGTGGCGCGCAGCGACAGCCCCAGCCGCGGGGCCAGCCCGCCCCGCTCGGCCCGGCCCGCCCGGCCCGGCGGTCCGATGAGCAGGAAGAGCACCACGGTCAGGTTGGAGCCGGACACGGCGAGCAGGTGCACCAGGTCGGTGGCCCGGAAGGCCTCCTCGAGGTCGGGCGGCACCCCGGAGGTGTCTCCGACCACCAGCCCCGGCAGCAGCGCCCGAGCGTCCGGCGCCAGCCCGGCGACGGCCGTCCGGAGGCCGTCGCGCAGCGCCCCGGCCTTCCGCTGGAGGGTGTCGGGCCCGCCGGTCACCCGGGGCGGCACCCCCGGCCCGACGCTCAGCACCGCCACCGCCCGCTCGCCGCGGTCCCGGGCCGGCGCCAGCCGTCCGGTCACCACCACCCGGGTGGAGGGCAGCAGCCGGCTCCACGCGTCGTGCCGGGCGAGGACCAGGACCGGGGTGCCGGTCCCGGTGGCCCGCGGGCCGGCCGGGGACACCGGCGTCACCGCCGTCAGCTCGCCGTCCACCGCCACGGCGGGCGGCCCGGTGCGGGTGCGGCGGGGGTCAGCGGTGATCGTCAGCTCGACGGCGACCCGGGCGTGCTCCTCGGCCAGGGCGGGGACCGGACCCGCCCGGGCCTCGGCGGCCCGCAGTCCCCCGACGGCACCCCCGGCCGCCCCGCACAGCAGCACCGCGGCCAGCGCCGTCACCACCGCCCGCCGCGGCCCCCGCCGCAGGGCGCCCCCCAGGAGCAGCAGCCCCGCCGCCAGCACCCCGCCCGCCACGGCGGCCCCCGTCCACTCCCCCGGCGCAGCCACCGCGAGCCCGGCCGCCGCCCAGGCCCCCACCGCCGGCCCCACCAGCCGCAGATCCACCGGCCCTTCCTCCGACGGACCGCCCGGTCCGGCCGCGCTTTCGCCGCTCGGTGGGCCACCGGCGTCGGACGGCCCTTCCCCGCCCGTAGGAGTGGCGCCGTCCGGTCCCGGTACGCGTCCGACGCCTGGAGGGCTGCCGGGGCCCGGCGGCCCTCCCCCGCCCTGGGGCACGTCTGCTTCTGGCGAGCCGTCAGGTGGGGCGTACGGCTGCTGCGGTGGGGTGGTGGCACCCGAGGTCGGTCGGGCGGACGATGGGCGGCTCATGGCCGCACCAAGGGGCGGAGGTCGGCGAACCTGCGCTCGCCGATGCCGGTGACCTGTCGCAGGTCCTCGACGGAACGGAAACCACCACGGGCCGTGCGGAACTCGACGATGTGCTGGGCCAGCACCGGGCCGACGCCCGGCAGGCCGTCGAGCTGATCCGCCGTCGCCGTACTCAGACTGACCGGCGCGGGCACCCCTGCGGGACCGGCACCGGTGCCAGTGCCGGGACCCGGAGCGGGGGCGGGCTGCGGGAGACCGACCACCACCTGCTCGCCGTCGACCAGGATCCTGGCCCGGTTGAGGCCGGTGGTGTCCGCGCCCGGCCGCACGCCCCCGGCGGCCGCCAGGGCGTCTTCGACGCGGGCCCCGGCGGGCAGCCGGCGGAGTCCCGGATCCCGGACCTTGCCCGCGATGTCCACCACCACACCCGTCGGTGCGGGCGCCGACCCGGCCAGAGCCGGTGCCGGTGGGACGGCGGCTCCGGCAGCCACCACCTCAGGTGCGGCCACCGCCTCCGGGCGGCCGGACCAGAACTGTTGGGCGGCGAAACCGGCGGCCAGCACGAGGACGACCCCGACGGCCGCCACCGCGCGCGGCTCCAGCCCGCAGCGCAGCTGCACCCACACCGGCAACCGCTCCCGGAACCGCTCCCGCAGCGGCATCCGCCGCACCGCGCGCAGGTCGTCGTACGACGCCACCGCCACCGGCGCCTCTTCGACCCCGACCCCGGCCGGGTCCCGAGCTGGGTCCGGGACCGACACCCCGGCGCCCAAGGCCGGCGCCGGAGCCTGGACCGCGGCCGGGACAGGCGCCTCGGCGACCGCGGGTGTGGCCCGAGCCGGATCCGAGACCGCAACCGCCACCCCGGCACCCACGGCCTGGGCCTCCAGAGCCGGGGACGGCGCCCGGCCTGGTGCGGCAGTCGTGGCCGCCGGTGCCGCGGCAGGCTCGCGCAGGGCGCGGTCCACGCGGCGGCCGACGAACCGGCCGTCCGACCCACGAGGTCGGCCCGGCCCGCTCGTGGCGGAACCGCGCGCCCGGACCGGGACGCCGGCACGGGTACGGACCCGGTTCCGGGACGGCCGCGGCGGACCCGCCGGACCTCCCGGGTAGCCGGGGCCGGCCTCCCCGACGCTCGTGCCGACGGGAGCCGTGCCGATCGCGACCGCCCCGGGATCCGGGGCATCGGGAGCCGTCCGGCTCGTGGTGCGGATCGCCGGACCTTCGCCCGAACTGCGCCCTCGGACCGTCCGATCGGCGGCGGCGACCACGGCGCTGGTGCCGACGGCAGGAATTGCCGGGGGGATCGCCGCCTCCGGATCCGGCACGGCGGCAGGCGTGGTGGCGCGGACCGTGCCCCCGCCCCACGGGTGGCCTCGGGCGGGTGGCTCGGCCAGGGCGGCCCGGACCCGGGCGGCCGCAGCACCCGGCGGGGCGTGCCCCCCGCGCGGGGCCCTGCCGGGAAAGGCACGGCGGCGCACCGAGGACCCGCGCCTCGACATCTCGGCTGCGGGAGGCGGGAGTTCGGCGGGCCCTCGAGCCGAGGGCCCGGGCGGGGAGGCCGGGGACGCCAGGGCCGTGGGCACAGGTGCCGGGGACGCCAGGGCCCGGGGCGTCAGGGCCGCGGGCACAAGTGCCGGGGGCGCCAGGGCCGGGGACGGCCCGGCCGGGCCGGGCCGCCGGGTCACGGGCGGCAGAGTGGTGGCCGGTGTCGTCGGGGTGAGTGCGGAGCTCGGGACGTGAGTTCGAAGAGTCATGCCACAGGACGTTAGCCACCAGCCGGACTTCGCGGCCGGCTCCGCCGATTCCCGTGGATACAGCGCCAGTTGTGGATAACCCGGTCACTCGCACGAGTGAGGGCAGCGACGGGCGCGGCCAGCTCCGTCAGCGCGGGGAGACCACCGCGGCGAGCAGACCCGGGCCCGTGTGGGCGCCGATGACCGCACCGATCTCGCTGACGTGGAGCTCCACGAGCCCCGGGACCCGCTCGCGCAGCCGCGCGGCAAGCTTCTCGGCCCGCTCGGGGGCCGCGAGGTGGTGGACCGCCACGTCGACCGGCGCCGCGCCGGCCCGCTCGACCGCCAGTTCTTCGAGCCGGGCGATCGCCTTCGAGGCCGTGCGGACCTTCTCCAGCATCTCGATGCGGCCCCCGTCGAGCGTGAGCAGCGGCTTGACCGCCAGGGCCGAGCCCAGGAGGGCCTGCGCGGCGCCGATCCGGCCGCCCCGGCGCAGGTAGTCGAGGGTGTCGACGTAGAAGTACGCGGACATCCCCGAGGCCCGCTTCTCGGCGGCGGCGACGGTCTCGTCGAGGGAGCCGCCCGCCTCGGCCGTCTCGGCCGCGGCCAGGGCGCAGAAGCCCAGGGCCATCGCGACCATGCCGGTGTCCACGACCCGCACCGGGACGGGCGCGGTCCGGGCGGCGAGCACGGCCGCGTCGTACGTGCCGGAGAACTCGGCGGACAGGTGCAGCGAGACGATCGCGCTCGCCCCGGCCTCGGCCGCGGCCCGGTAGGCCTGCGCGAACTCCTCCGGGCTCGGCCGGGAGGTGGTCACGGACCGCCGCTTCTGGAGCGCGAGGGCGAGCGAGCGCGCCGAGATCTCGGTGCCCTCTTGCAGGGCCTGGTCCCCGATGACGACGGTCAGGGGGACGGCGGTGATGCGGTGGCGCCGGATCGCCGGGTCGGGCAGGTAGGCCGTGGAATCGGTGACGATCGCGACATGGCGGGACATGAGGCGGAGGTTACCGGGAGCGGTGGCTCGGTGGCAGCTCGGGGTGGTCCCGCCCGCCCGCCCCTCACCTTGGAGGTTGCCACCTCCTGGGGCTCTCGCCGGGGGTGCCCGGCGGGCCCTGTAGCGGGGCTGTAGCCGGCTTGGGCCCTGCGGGGCTCTCCCCCACCCCGCCCCATCCCGAAACCGGGGCTTCGCCCCGGACCCCGCCCGGCGAGGCTGGATCTGCCCCCCCTCAGCCCGCCGCCTCCGGCCTCGGTGCCTTCTGCCATGGGTACGGGCCGAACGGATGTTCCTCGGGGGCGTTCAGCGCGCGGGGGGCATCCTCACGCGCGTCTGCGCGCGCGGTGTTCTTCGGGGTGTGCGGGGCCGGGTCCCACGCCGCCTCCGGTGCGTCGGTTCGGGACCAGTCCCGCAGGGCGTCGGATTCGACCTCGATCTGGCTGGTCAGGCGGCTCAGCTCGTCGTCCGCGAGGCGGCTGGCGCGGTCGTGGGCGGCCCAGCGGAGGGAGTCGGCGGAGGAGGTGATCCGCCGGGTGCGCTCGCGCAGCTCCGGGAGGCGCGCGCCGGTCCTGGACCGGTCCGGCTCCTGCTCCAGCCGCTTCAGCTCGGCGTCCAGCTCGAGGCCGTGCGCGCTGAGCTGCTGGAAGAGGGCGATGGACTCGTGGAGCGAGGCGTCCGTCCGGACGCCCTCCTCCAGCGCGGCCCGGGTGGCCCGCATCGAGGTGCGCAGCTCCATCCGGAGCTGGGCGAGGGCCCCCGGCACGCCGCCCTGGCCGATGCTCCGGGCGCGCAGGGTGGTGTCCTCGACCGTCCGCCGGGCCTGCTCGATCGTGCGGTCCACGCCCCGCTTCGCCGCGCCGACCGCCTTGACCGTCGCGTACACCCCCAGGGCCACGCAGGCCAGGAACATCAGCGCGAAGATGATCAACGCGGCCGTCATCAGAGCCGTCCCTTCCCCGGTGCGGTCCGGTCCCGCTCGTGCCGGGCTCCGGTAACTCGTCCCTCCACCGTAAACGCGAAGGGCAGGCCGGGGGTTCCCTTCGAACCCCCAACCTGCCCGTACGGGATCTCCCCTAGGCCGACGGGAACCGCCGGACCGGGGACGGCCTCCCGGCTCAGATCACGATGTTGACCAGCTTCGGCGCGCGGACGATCACCTTGCGGATCTCGGCCCCGCCCAGCGCCGCCACGACCGCGTCGTCGGCCAGCGCCAGCTTCTCCAGGTCGCCGTCGGCGATCGCCGGCGGCACCTCCAGACGGGCCTTGACCTTGCCCTTGACCTGGACGACGCAGGTCACGGTCTCGTCCACCACGTAGGCCGGGTCGGCGACCGGGAAGTCCTGGTGGACCACCGAGTCGGCGTGGCCCAGCCGGTGCCACAGCTCCTCGGCGATGTGCGGGGCCAGCGGGGCGACCAGCAGCACCAGCCGCTCCGCGACCGAGCGCTCCAGCGGGCGGCCGGCCTTGGTCAGGAAGTTGTTCAGCTCGGTGATCTTGGCGATGGCGGTGTTGAACCGCAGCCCCGCCATGTCCGAGCCGGCCCCGTCGATGGCCTTGTGCAGCGCGCGCAGGGTGTCCTCGCCCGGCTCCGCGTCGACGACGGTGACCGCGCCGGTCTCCTCGTCGACGATGTTGCGCCACAGGCGCTGCAGCAGGCGGTACTGGCCGACCACCGCGCGGGTGTCCCACGGCCGGGAGACGTCCAGCGGGCCCATCGCCATCTCGTACAGGCGCAGCGTGTCGGCGCCGTACTCGGAGCAGATCTCGTCGGGGGTGACGGCGTTCTTCAGGGACTTGCCCATCTTGCCGTGCTCGCGCTTGACCGGCTGGCCGTCGTAGAAGTACTGGCCGTCGCGCTCCTCGACCTCGGCCGCCGGGACGTACACGCCCCGGGCGTCGGTGTAGGCGTACGCCTGGATCATGCCCTGGTTGAACAGCTTGTGGAACGGCTCCGCCGAGGAGACGTGGCCCAGGTCGAACAGCACCTTGGACCAGAAGCGCGCGTACAGCAGGTGCAGCACGGCGTGCTCGGCGCCGCCCACGTACAGGTCGACGCCGCCGTGCGGCGCGCCCTCGCGCGGGCCCATCCAGTACTGCTCGATCGCCGGGTCGACCAGCTGCTCGGAGTTGTGCGGGTCCAGGTAGCGCAGCTCGTACCAGCAGGAGCCGGCCCAGTTGGGCATGGTGTTGGTCTCGCGGCGGTAGGACCGCACGCCCCGGCCGTCGCCCAGGTCCAGCTCGACGTTGACCCAGTCCTCGCGGCGCGACAGCGGGGTCTCCGGCTGGGAGGCGGCGTCGTCCGGCTCGAAGGTCCGCGGCGAGTAGTCGTCGACCTCGGGCAGCTCCAGCGGCAGCATCGACTCGGGCAGCGGGTGCGCGACGCCGTCCTCGTCGTAGACGATCGGGAAGGGCTCGCCCCAGTACCGCTGGCGGCTGAACAGCCAGTCGCGCAGGCGGAAGTTGACGGTGCCGGCGCCGATGCCGCGCTCCTCCAGCCAGGCGGTGATGGCGGCCTTGGCCTCCACCACGCCCAGGCCGTCCAGGCTGATGCCCTCGCCCGAGGAGTTGACCAGCTTCGCGTCGTGGGAGACGAAGGCGTCCTCCCACTGGGCCGGGTCGGTGCCGCGGTCGTCCGAGGGCTGGACCACGCAGCGCATGGGCAGCTCGAAGGCGCGGGCGAACTCGAAGTCGCGGGCGTCGTGGGCGGGGACGGCCATGATCGCGCCGGTGCCGTAGCCCATCAGGACGTAGTCGGCGATGAAGACCGGGACCTTCTGGCCGCTGACCGGGTTGACCGCGTACTCGCCGGTGAAGACGCCGGTCTTCTCCTTGGCGTCGGCCTGGCGCTCCACGTCCGACTTGGCGGCGGAGAAGGCGCGGTAGGCGGCGACCGCCTCGGCGGGGGTGGCGTGGCCGCCGGTCCACGCCTCGTGGGTGCCCTCGGGCCAGGCCGCCGGGATGAACTTCTCGACCAGCGGGTGCTCGGGCGCCAGCACCATGTAGGTGGCGCCGAACAGGGTGTCGGGGCGGGTGGTGAAGACCGTGACGGCCTCCTCGCCCAGCGCGAAGTCGACGCGGGCGCCCTCGGAGCGGCCGATCCAGTTCCGCTGCTGCAGCTTGATGGCCTCGGGCCAGTCCAGCTCGTCCAGGTCGTCCAGCAGGCGGTCGGCGTACGCGGTGATCCGCATGTTCCACTGGCTCAGCCGCGCCTTGAAGACGGGGAAGTTGCCGCGCTCGGACCGGCCGTCGGCGGTGACCTCCTCGTTAGCCAGGACGGTGCCCAGCCCGGGGCACCAGTTGACCGGGGCGTCGGAGGAGTAGGCCAGCCGGTACCCGCCCAGGACCTCGGCGCGCTCGGCGGCGGTCAGGCCGGTCCAGTCGCGGCCGCCGGGCACCTCACGGGCGCCGGACTCGAACTCCGCGACCAGCTCGTCGATCGGGCGGGCCTTCTTCGCGTCCGCGTCGTACCAGGAGTTGTAGATCTGCAGGAAGATCCACTGCGTCCACTTGTAGTAGTCCGGGTCGATGGTGGCGAAGGAGCGGCGCCGGTCGTGGCCCAGGCCCAGGCGGCGCAGCTGCACCTTCATGTTCTCGATGTTCGCCTCGGTCGAGACGCGCGGGTGCGTGCCGGTCTGCACGGCGTACTGCTCCGCGGGCAGGCCGAAGGCGTCGAAGCCCAGGGTGTGCAGGACGTTGTGCCCGGTCATGCGCTGGTGGCGGGCGTACACGTCGGTGGCGATGTACCCCAGGGGGTGGCCGACGTGCAGACCCGCACCGGACGGGTACGGGAACATGTCCATGATGAACTTCTTGGGCCGGGCCACGACCGCCGGGTCCCCGGCCAGGTCGCCGCTCGGGTTGGGCGCCTCGTACGTGCCCTCGGCGTCCCAGGCGTCCTGCCAGCGTGCCTCGACGACGGCGGCCATGGCGGCCGTGTAACGGTGTGCCTCGGCCGCCTCGGGGGCCGGGGAATTCGTCTCGCTCATGATTCTTGAAGCTCCATCGATCGTCTCTGCCGTGGGTTCCGCGCCACCAAACGAAAAAACCCCTCGCACAGGAGGGGACGCCGCGCCGAGGCCGGCCTGGTCTGTCCATGGGGACCGGCCGGATCTGTTCAGCGCGGCTCGGTAAGCAGAAGGCGTACGGCACGCATGGCGTCAGGGTACCGCAGGGGCCCGCGCGGCCGCACAGCCGACCGCACAACGAGAAGCGGGCCGTCCGTCCGGACGACCCGCTTCTTCACTGTGGAGCTAAGGAGAATTGAACTCCTGACCTCCTGCATGCCATGCAGGCGCTCTACCAACTGAGCTATAGCCCCTCGCTGTGCTGCTGTCCCCCGGTTTCCCTTCCGGTCTTCCCGGCCGGTTCCCCCTGGCGACATCCCAAACATTACACGGTCATGGCCCTGCTCCAAAAATCGCATCCACCGGGAGCGACCCTGCGTACCTTTAGAGCGCTAATGTCACCTTTCGTGCCGTCAGTGCGCTGCTCCGATGCCACTCCGACTCCCCCGTCCCGCCCCGACCGCCGGAGCACCGTCCGCGCCGCGGCCGGCTGCCTGTTCTCCTTCGCGGTCTTCTGCCTCGCCCAGCACCTCGCCTACGTCTCCCACGTCGACCTGCTCGTCTACCGCGCCGAGGGGACCACCGTCCTGGCCGGCCGGGACCTCTACGCGATGCGGGCCGGGGCGGCCCGGCTGCCGGCCACCTACCCGCCCTTCGCGGCCCTGCTGTTCGCCCCGCTGGCGCTGCCTCCGGTCGCCGTGCTGAGGGTGCTGGGGACGCTGGCGAACCTCGCGCTGCTGGTGGCCTTCGTCCGGCTGTCGGCGCGGCTGGTGGGCCGGCCGGCCGGGACCGCGGCCGTGCTGTGGACCGCGGCGGCGGCCGTCTGGTGCGAGCCGGTCTGGGCCACCCTGCGCTACGGCCAGGTCAACCTGCTGCTCGCGGTGGCCGTACTGGCCGACCTGACCCGCCGGCGCCCGAGCCGCTGGACGGGGGTGGGCATCGGGCTGGCGGCGGCGGTGAAGCTCACCCCGGCGCTGTTCGCCGTCACCCTGCTGGCCGCCGCCCTGGTACGCCGGCCCGGAGGCGCGGCACCGCCAGCCGAGGGGGCCCGCCGGGCGGCCCTGCGCGCGGCCGGCACCGCTGCGGCCGCCTTCGCGGCGGCCACCGCCGTCGCCGCCGTCCTGCTGCCCCGCGACTCCCGGACGTACTGGGGCCACCTGGTGCTGGACTCCGACCGGGCGGGCTTCCCCGAGACGACCGCCAACCAGTCGCTGCGGGGCGTGCTGGCCCGGCTGCTGCACACGGACCAGCCGGGCCTGTGGTGGCTGGCCGGGGCCGCCCTCGCGGGGGCCGCCGGACTGGCCGTGGCGGTGCGGGCGGAGCGGCGCGGGGACCGGGCGGTGTCGGTGGTGGCGACCGGCCTGACGGCCCTGCTGGTGAGCCCGGTGTCGTGGACCCACCACTGGGTCTGGTGCGTACCGCTGGTCCTGCTGGTCCGGGACCGGGCGGGGTGGCGGCCGGCGGCCGCGGTCGCGCTGGTCTTCGGCTCGTACGCGCCGTGGTGGGTGCCGCACGGGCCGGCGCGCCCGGAACTGGCCCAGAGCGGCGGGCAGATGGCCCTCTCGGGGCTCTACGCGCTGACCGCCGCCGGGGCCCTGGTCATGCTCTGGCGAAGGAGTAGAACCGCTTCAGAGTGCAGTGCTCGTCGAGCAGCCGGCCGTAGATCGGCTCCCCCTCCAGCTCGCGGTACCGCTCGATCGGGTCGCCTTTTATGATCAGCGCCCGCGCGCATTCCTCGCACCAGTACTGGTAGTCGGGATTGACCGGGTCCATGTCCTTGACGATCGGCGTGCCGTTGTCGCACCAATCGCACCGCCGCCGGTGTGCACCCATCCGTCAGCGACTCCCTCCCGTTCGGGCCGTCGTCTCCCCCTCCGGCCGTCCGATTCTGCCATGCCGTCGCGCGGCGGGTCAGCCCCGAATGTCCGGTGGGTCCGGGACCGTGGCGACTTCTGACGGCCCTCGGATGACAAAAACAAGGATCCCGCCCCCTGTTGGGGACGGGATCCTGATTGTGGAGCTAAGGAGAATTGAACTCCTGACCTCCTGCATGCCATGCAGGCGCTCTACCAACTGAGCTATAGCCCCTTGCCTGACTCGCTGCTCTTCGCTCCGTTTCCGGCGCTCTTCGCTGCGAACAAGAAGAACTCTAGCCTGTGGTCGGCCGGAAAGTGAAATCCGGTCCCGGAGGCCCCTCCGGGGGCGCCTCCGAGGCCCGGACCTGCACACTCAGTCGTCGTCGCCGAGCACCGGCTCGGGCAGCGTGCCCGCATTGTGCTCCAGCAGCCGCCAGCCGCGGGCGCCTTCGCCCAGCACCGACCAGCAGCAGTTCGAGAGGCCGCCCAGGCTCTCCCAGGCGTCGGCCTCCAGGCCCAGCAGCCGCCCGATCGTGGTGCGGATGGTGCCGCCGTGGCTGACCACCACGAGGGTGCCGCTCTCGCCCAGCTGGGCGGCGTGCCGCAGGACCACGGGGGCCGCGCGGTCGGCGACCTCGGTCTCCAGTTCGCCACCGCCGCGGCGCACCGGCTCGCCGCGCCGCCAGGCCGTGTACTGCTCGCCGTACTTCGCCAGGATCTCGTCGTGCGTCAGGCCCTGCCACTCACCCGCGAACGTCTCCCGCAGGTCCGCGTCGTGCTCGACCGGCAGGCCCGTGACGGCGGCCAGCTCGGCGGCCGTGGCGGCGGCCCGCTTGAGGTCGGAGGAGACGATGGCGTCCGGCTTCAGCGAGGCCAGCAGCCGGGCGGCCCGGCGGGCCTGTGTCAGGCCGGCCTCGGTCAGCTCGATGTCCGTGGAGCCCTGGAAGCGCCGCTCCAGGTTCCACGCGGTCTGGCCGTGCCGCCACAGGACGATCTTGCGGCCGGGCTTGGACGTGCTCAGAACAGATCACCGTCCAGGTCGTCGTCGCCCGCCGCCTCGCGCAGCTTGGCGTGCTCGGCGGCCTTGCCCTTGGTGAGCTTGGCGTCCTCGGGCAGGTCGATCTCGGGGCAGTCCTTCCACAGCCGCTCCAGGGCGTAGAAGACCCGCTCCTCGCTGTGCTGGACGTGGACGACGATGTCGACGTAGTCGAGCAGGATCCAGCGGGCGTCGCGGTCGCCCTCGCGGCGCACGGGCTTGGCGCCGAGCTCCTTCTGGAGCTTCTCCTCGATCTCGTCGACGATCGACTTGACCTGGCGGTCGTTGGGCGCCGAGGCGAGCAGGAAGGCGTCGGTGATCGACAGCACGTCGCTGACGTCGTACGCGATGATGTCGTGCGCGAGCCGGTCGGCCGCGGCCTGGGCGGCGGCGGTGATGAGCTCGATGGAGCGGTCCGTGGCGGTCACTGGCCATGCTTTCGGGTCGGGTGGCAGATCGGTTCAAGGGTCTCATGTACCGCCGCCACCCCCCGCAATTTAACTGTCCGTATGGATGTCGTCCCAGGTCAGGGAGTTTTGAAGGCCGTCCCCAGGACGACCGTGACCTCCGCGTTGGCGCCGGCCGGGGCCTTCTTGACCGCGGTCTCGGTGAGCCCGAGGGTCTTGGCGACCTCCACGGCCTTGGCCTTCTGCGCGTCGTCGGCGTAGGTGACCACGGTCTCGGACTGGGTGGCCGTCTTGCCGCCGTCGACGAAGGTGTAGCCGCCGTTGACCAGTGCGGCGCGGACGTCCAGCGCGGTCTTGGCGCTGCCGCTCGCGTCCTTGAGGGCGACCCGGGGGGCGGTGTTGGGCGCCGGGTCCTTCAGGGCGCCGCCGAGCAGGCCCTTGACCACGGTGTCCACGGCCCCGGCGGTCAGGGCGCCGTCCTCCTTCACCGGCATGACCTCGGTCGTGTAGTCGCCGACCTTGGCGTGCTCGCCGAGCCGGGCCAGGGCCGCGCCGAGGTCCTTCTCGGTGAGGGAGGGGTCGAGGATCTGGCCGAGGGTTTCCACGGTGACGGTCGCGGCCTGGTCGTCGCCGGGCATCTTGCGCAGCGCGCCGTACAGGACGGTGCCGAAGCGGGACAGCTGCTTGGTGTCGGGCTCGCCGGCGGCGCGGTACGTCGCGTAGGCGACGGCCATGGCCCCGCTCAGGCTCTGCTTCTCGCCCTTGGCGACGGCCGGGGTGCTGCCCTTGGGGCCGGCCGGGACGGCGGTGTCGGTGTCCACCTCGATCCCGCCGAGCTGGTCGACGAGGTTGGCGAGGAAGGGGGTGTCCAGCCGCCAGGTGCCCTCGATCTTGGTACCGAGGAGCGTGTCGAGGGAGTCGCGGGTGCCGCCGAGGCCGTCGGCGTCCACCGACTTGGCGAGGGTGGTGCCGGAGCCGTCGTCGCCGGTGACGACGGTGGCGTTCGGGATGAGGACCGTGGCGCCCTTCTTCGTCGTGACGTTGTCGACCAGCAGGGCGGTCGAGGTGCCGCCCTTCTTGGTGTCGTGCAGGTGCACGACGATCATGTTGCGCTTCTGCGGGCCGGTGGCCGCCTGCCCGGCGCCGCCGGAGCCGCCGCCCAGGCCGGGGATCATGCCGGCGTACCAGAGGTAGCCGACGCCGCAGACGACGAAGACGGCGAGCGCGACGATCAGGACCACGACCCGGTTGCGGCCGCGCCGCTTGGCCTCCTCGCGGCGCTCGGTGCGGCTCTCGGTGAAGGCGAGCCAGTCGATGACGTCCTCGGAGTCCTCGTCGGGCTCCTCGAGGAACGAGAACTGCTCGGTGCGGTAGTCGGGGGCGGGCCGGCGGGGCTCGGGCACCTGGGGGGCGTCCGGGGCCGTGTCCGGCGCCTCCGGAGCCGCCGCTCCGGGTGCGGCGGCCTGCTGCGGGATCCACTGCTGGGCGGTGTCCACCGCCGCCTGGTAGGGGTACTGGCCGCCGGCCTGCGCGGCGTCGGCCGCGGGGAAGGCGCCGGTGGCTTCCACCGCCGGGTACTGGCCGGTCGCGTCGACCGCCGGGTACTGACCGGTGGCATCGACGGCCGGGTACTGGCCGGTGGCGTCCGCGGCCGGGTACTGGCCGGTCCCGTAGTCGTAGCCCTGGCCGGCGTACTGCTGCCCGCCGGAGCCGTACGCGTCGTAGCCCTGGTCCGGCTGCTGCGGGGACTGCTGGGGGTACTGCGGGGCGGGCGCGCCGTACGCGTCGTAGCCGTATCCGTACGCGTCGTACTGCTGCGCGGGCCGGGCGGGCACCTGGGCGTACACCGGCTGCCCGTAGTCGTCGTACCCGATCAGCTGCTGCTCGGGGACGGAGTACGGGTCCTGCGGCTCCTGGCGGTCGTTCACCGGTGCCCCTCTCTTCCGGAACCTCAGGCGCCCCGGTACAGCTCTCGCTTGTCGATGTAGCGCACCACGCCGTCCGGCACCAGGTACCAGACCGGATCGCCCGAACCCACCCGGTTGCGGCAGTCGGTGGAGGAGATCGCGAGCGCGGGCACCTCCACCAGGGAGACGCCGCCCTCCGGGAGGCCGTCGTCAGTCAGTATGTGGCCGGGGCGGGTGACGCCGATGAAATGGGCCAGCGAGAACAGTTCCTCGGCATCGCGCCAGGTCAGGATCTGCGCGAGGGCGTCGGCGCCGGTGATGAAGAACAGGTCCGCGTCCGTGTTCAGGGAACGCAGGTCCCGCAGGGTGTCGATCGTGTAGGTGGGACCGCCGCGGTCGATGTCGATCCGGCTGACCGAGAACTGCGGGTTGGAGGCCGTGGCGATGACCGTCATCAGGTAGCGGTCCTCGGCGGCGGAGACGGCCCGCTGGGACTTCTGCCACGGCTCGCCGGTCGGCACGAACACCACCTCGTCGAGGTGGAACAGCGCGGCCACCTCGCTGGCGGCCACCAGGTGTCCGTGGTGGATCGGGTCGAATGTCCCGCCCATGACTCCGAGACGGCGCTTGACCGGACCGGTAGGCACTTCCTGCTCTCCCATGTGCGCAGAGCCTACTGGCCCGGTGGAGCGGCCCGGAATCAGCGGTCGCGGTTCAGGCGCGTGGTGATCCACAGCAGGAGCAGCAGCACGAAGAGCGCGCCGCCGCCGGTCAGGAAGGGGTTGAGGCTCTCGTGGTTGCCGCCGTGCTCGCCGCCTTCTTCCGCGAGGGTGACCAGGGTGTGGGCGGTGCTCATCAGGCTCATCAGCAGGGACCTATCGTGTGGGCTGAGACGTCGCGCACATCGTATGCGTGCGGTCCGGGCACGCTCACGCCGACTCAGGCGTTAGGAGGGTGGACGTCCAGGCGCACCGATGGGGGAAAGATGAGCGAGACCGGCTTCGAGACGCTTCCGGGCCGTAGTCGACGGCGGTTCCAGGGGATCTCCTCACGGGCCTACGAGCACCCGGCGGACCGCTCCGCGCTGGTGGCCCTGCGCAAGCTGAGCGGCTTCGACACCGTCTTCAAGGCACTGAGCGGGCTGCTCCCGGAGCGCAGCCTGCGGCTGCTGTTCCTGTCGGACTCCGTCCGGGTGGGACCGGAGCAGTTCCCGCACCTGCACACCATGCTGCTGGACGCCTGCTACATCCTGGACCTGGAGAAGGTCCCGCAGATGTACGTCCAGCAGGACCCCAAGCCCAACGCCATGTGCATCGGGCTCGACGAGCCGATCATCGTGGTGACCACCGCGCTGGTGGAGCTGCTCGACGAGGAGGAGATGCGGGCGGTCGTCGGCCACGAGGTGGGCCACGCCCTCTCCGGCCACGCCGTCTACCGCACGATCCTGCTGTTCCTGACCAACCTCGCCCTGAAGGTCGCGTGGATCCCGCTGGGCAACGTCGCGATCATGGCGATCGTGACGGCGCTGCGCGAGTGGTTCCGCAAGTCGGAGCTGTCGGCGGACCGGGCGGGGCTGCTGGTGGGACAGGACCTGCGGGCCTCGATGCGGGGCCTGATGAAGATCGCCGGCGGCAACCACCTCCACGAGATGAACGTCGACGCCTTCCTGGCCCAGGCGGAGGAGTTCGAGGCCGGCGGGGACCTGCGGGACTCCGTCCTGAAGATCCTCAACGTCCTGCCCCGGACCCACCCCTTCACCACGGTGCGGGCCGCCGAGCTGAAGAAGTGGGCGGAGAGCCGGGACCACCAGCGGATCATGGACGGCCACTACCCGCGCCGCGAGGAGGACAAGGACACCTCCGTGAGCGACTCCTTCCGGGAGTCCGCCGCGCACTACGCCGATGCGGTGAAGAGCAGCAAGGACCCGCTGATGAAGCTGGTCGGCGACATCGCCGGGGGCGTGGGCGAGGCCGGCAGCAAGCTCTTCGACCGCTTCGGCGGCGGCTCGGGCTCGGGCGCCGGCGCCGGCAAGGGCACCGGCCCGGCGGCCGGCCCCGCCGCGGACGCCTCCGGTGGTACCGGCGGTACCGGTGACGGCGGTACGGACGCTACGGACGGGGAGCCGGGCTCGGCAGGGCGCTAGCCGCCAGGGTGCCGCAGAGCCCCGCCGCCGGGTGCGCCCGGCCGGCGTCGTAGGGGTCGCTGGCGGCCGGTCCGGTACCGGTCGCCCGCTGCCCGGCGAGCAGCGGGCGGAAGGCCCCGGCCGGGTCGGCCGCGCAGTCCTGCGGGCCGGCCTGGACGTACGCGGAGAGCAGCCGGGCCCGCCGCGCCTCGAGGTCGTCGCGGTCGAAGCGGAGCCGCAGCTCCCGGCGGACGGTGAAGAGCGAGGCCGCGCCGCCCTGGGCGCGGGGGCCGGCGACGGCCGGGCGGACGGCGTAGACGAAGACGTGGTCGGTGGTGACCTCGAGGGTGTCGGGGCCGATCTCGGCGAAGCCCATCACGCCCTCGACCCGGACCCGGGGGTCGGCGACCACGGCCACCGCCGGATCGAAGCGGACCAGCCAGCCGGTGGCGGCGTGCCGCCCGTCGGGGGCGGGCCGGGCCAGGCTGCGGTCGAACTGGTCGAACTGGTCCGGGTGGAGCAGGATCCGGGCCGGCCGGGCACTGCCGCCGGCGAGGGCGTCCGGGTCCAGGGCGGACCGGACGAGGTATTCCTTGGCGGTGGTGAGGGCGGCGACCACCTGCGCGTCGCTGAAGTGCCGGGTGCGCTGGACCGCGGGCAGGTTGATGCCGGCCGCGCCGATGCCGTAGCCGGCGGCCGGGCTGGCGTCGAAGAGGGCGCCGGGCGTCCCGCCGGGCACGACCGCGGGCGGAGCCAGCGGGACGACGGTGGCCGTGAAGGGGTCCGGCTGCCCGGGCTCCGGCGGCACGTACGGATTGCGCAGTCCCATGTAGACGGCGGCGCTGAAGGCGAGCAGCACGACCAGCAGCAGGACCAGCCCCTGCCGGCCGCTGCGCCCGCCGCCGCGGGCGGTGCCGCCGCTGCTGCCGGCGGACCACGCGGAGCGGCTGCGCACCGCGCGGGCGTGCTCTCCCATCCGCTCGTGGGCGGAGAACTCCTGGAGCCTGGCGGCCCTCACGAAGTCCTCGTCGAACACCACGGACCGGTACTCGTCGTCGCCGCCGATGCCTTCGGGGGCGCCGTCAGGTGGATCTCCTGGCGCGGCCATTCGCTTCTCCCCGCTGTCCCCGCAATAGAGAAGCCCCCTCGAGATGCGGAGGGGTCGTACTTTCAGGGTTGGTCGCTACCGGTGTAGGTAAACGCGCCGCCGGGCGGGAACTTGGACGGGCTTGCGGGGACGAGCGCGGGGGCTCCGCCGGTGGTGGCCGGCGGAGCGACCGACTCCTCGCGCGTGGCGCTCTTGTAGACGGCGGTGAAGGCGAGGGCGACCATGCCGACGCCCATCACGAAGGCGAGCATCCAGGCCACCGGCCGCAGCCAGCGGGCCCGCCCCTTGTAGGGGCGCAGCGAGCCGCCGTAGGCGCCGTACGGGCCGTAGCCGAGGTGGTATCCGTACGCATAGTCGGGGCCGAAACCGTACGGTTCGCCGTCGGAGGTGTAGCCGTAGCCGAAGCGGTCGACGTAGCCGTCGTACCCCTCGAAGAGGTCGTCGTCGGCGGACCGGGCGGCGGCGACGGCGCGCGCCTCCTCGGCCTGCGCCCGGGCCTGGGCAGCGGCGTGCAGCCGCTCCGAGGCCGTCGGTTCGTGAATCGTGGCGCTCCGGACGAAGGCCTCGTCGAACACCACGGAGGCGAAGTCCTGATCCGCGCCTCCGCGGTCGTCGTCGGGCTTCCCGTCGTCCGGGATCGGCTTGCCCCCCACGTCGTCCGGCACGGGACCAGCGTAGACCGGGGGGACTGTTTTGGGCAGGGAGTGCGCCGAAAATCGGCCACTCGGGGTTCAGGCCGCCACTACCGAACGTGACCGTCGCCGGTGACGATGTACTTGGTGGAGGTGAGCTCCGGAAGCCCCATCGGGCCCCGGGCGTGCAGCTTCTGGGTGCTGATCCCGATCTCCGCGCCGAAGCCGAACTGACCGCCGTCCGTGAAGCGGGTGGAGGCGTTCACGGCGACCGTGGTCGAGTCGACCAGCTGGGTGAAGCGGCGCGCGGCGGCCTGCGAGGTGGTGACGATCGCCTCGGTGTGGCCGGAGGTCCAGCGGCGGATGTGCGCGACGGCGTCCTCGAGGGAGTCGACCACGCCGGCGGCGATGTCGTAGGAGAGGTACTCGGTCTCCCAGTCCTCCTCGGTGGCGGGCACCACGGTGGCCTTGGAGCCCGCCGCGTAGCCGAGCACGCGCGGGTCTGCGTGCACGGTCACGCCGGCCTCGGCGAGGGCGTCCAGCGCGCGGGGCAGGAAGGCGTCGGCGATGTCGGCGTGCACGAGCAGCGTCTCGGCGGAGTTGCAGACGGAGGGCCGCTGGGCCTTGGAGTTGATCAGCACGTCCACGGCCATGTCGAGGTCGGCCAGGGCGTCGACGTAGACGTGGCAGTTGCCGGTGCCGGTCTCGATGACCGGGACGACGGACTCCTCGACGACGGTCTTGATGAGCGAGGCCCCGCCGCGCGGGATGAGGACGTCGACCAGGCCGCGGGCGCGCATCAGCTCGCGGACGGAGTCCCGGGACTCGCCGGGGACGAGCTGGACCGCGTCGGCGGGCAGGCCGGCGGCGGCCACCGCGTCGCGCAGCACCCCGACGAGGGCGGTGTTGGAGGCGTACGCGGAGGCGCTGCCGCGCAGCAGGACGGCGTTGCCGGACTTCAGGCACAGGGCCGCGGCGTCGACGGTGACGTTGGGACGGGCCTCGTAGATGATGCCGACCACGCCGAGCGGGACGCGGACCTGCCGCAGGTCGATGCCGTTGGGCAGGGTCGAGCCGCGGACCACCTCGCCGACCGGGTCGGGCAGGGCGGCGACGTCGCGCACGTCGGAGGCGATGGCGCGGATCCGCTCCGGGGTGAGGGTGAGCCGGTCGACGACGGTGTCGCTGGTGCCGGCCGTGCGGGCCTTCTCGACGTCCACGGCGTTGGCCTCGACGATCTCGGCCGTGCGGGCTTCGAGGGCGTCGGCGATGGCGTGCAGTGCCGCGTCCTTGGCGGAGCGCGGCAGCGGGGCGATCTCCGCGGCGGCGGTGCGGGCGCGCTGCGCGGCGGCGAGGACGGGGGAAGCGGCGTGCTGCGAGGTCATGGGTGCAGGGTAGTCCTCGGCCGGGCGCCTCCCGCAGGGGTTTCAGCCCGCGAGACGGCGCCCGCGGTCAGTACGGGTGCACGCCGACCGGGGAGGCGGGCGGGGGGCCGTAGCCCTCCGCCACCCGCTGGTGGTAGGTGGCGCGGTCGATGACCTCGAGGCCGACGATCTCCCAGGGCGGGAGCTTGGCCGTGGAGCGGTGCTCGCCCCACAGGCGCAGGGCGACGGCCGCCGCGTCGTGCAGGTCCCGGGCCTCCTCCCAGTACCGGATCTCCGCGTGGTCGGCGGCGTACCGGCTGGTGAGGAGGAAGGGGTGGTCGTGGGCCAGCTGCTCCAGGCCCCGGCGGACCTCCGCGAGCGGGGCGGGGTCGCCGGAGACGCTGAGCGTGACGTGCCAGAGCCGGGAGGGTTCGGCGGGCCCGGCCCCCTCGCCCACTGCGACGCTGGTCAGCGCTCGCTCGGCACGCGCTCGTCTCACCGGCGGCCTCCTGGTTGTGCGTCGGTCTGCTGCTGTGCCCGCTGTCCCTGCCAACAAAGTGGACCAGTCCGCGGCCCGCCGTGCGACGGTTTTACCGGATCCGACCCCTCAGCGCTGGAGAAGCACCAGGTCATCGCGGTGGACCACCTCGCGCTCGTACTCGGGACCGAGTTCTTTGGCGAGTTCTTTCGTGGACCGGCCCAGGAGCCGGGGCAGCTCCTTGGCGTCGAAGTTGACCAGCCCGCGGGCGACCGCGCGGCCGTCGGTGTCGCGCAGCTCCACCGGGTCCCCGGCGACGAACTCGCCCGAGACGGCGGCGATGCCGGCGGGCAGCAGGGAGCTGCCGCGCTCGGTGACGGCCCGGACGGCGCCCGCGTCGAGGGTGAGGTGGCCCTGGGGGGTGGAGGCGTGCTGGAGCCACAGGAGCCGGTCGGTGGAGCGGCGGCCGGTCGGGTGGAAGTGGGTGCCGGTGGTGCGGCCGGCGAGGGCGTCGGCGGCCTGGCTGGCGGAGGTGAGGACCACGGGGATGCCGGCGGCGGCGGCGATCCGGGCGGCCTCGACCTTGGTGACCATGCCACCGGTGCCGACCCCGGCCTTGCCGGCGCTGCCGATGGAGACGTGCGCGATGTCCTCGGGGCCGTGCACCTCCTCGATGCGGGAGGTGCCGGGCAGCGACGGGTCGCCGTCGTAGAGGCCGTCGACGTCGGAGAGCAGTACCAGCAGGTCGGCGCGGACCAGGTGGGCGACGAGGGCGGCGAGGCGGTCGTTGTCGCCGAAGCGGATCTCGTCGGTGGCGACGGTGTCGTTCTCGTTGACCACCGGCAGGGCCCCCATGGCCAGCAGCTGGTCCAGGGTCCGGTAGGCGTTGCGGTAGTGGGCCCGGCGGCTGGTGTCGTCGCTGGTGAGCAGGACCTGGCCGACGCGGACGCCGTAGCGCGCGAAGGAGGCGGTGTAGCGGGCGACGAGCAGTCCCTGGCCGACGCTGGCGGCGGCCTGCTGGCGGGCCAGGTCGGTGGGCCGGCGGCGCAGTCCCAGGGGGGCGAGGCCGGCGGCGATGGCGCCGCTGGAGACCAGCACGATCTCCTTCTCGCCGCCGCTGCGGGCCTTGGCGAGCACGTCGACCAGGGCGTCCACCCGGTCCGCGTCGAGGCCGCCGGCGGCGGTGGTGAGGGAGGAGGAGCCGACCTTGACGACGATCCTGCGGGCGTCGACCACACCCTGCCTTGCCGGCTGACTTGCCGCTGACACGTCCCTGCCCCCTTACTCGCTCACCCGGATGGTGCACCGCCAAATTTACGGGGTGCCGGTGCGGGGCCGCCTCCGCATTCCGCTGCGTGGACAGCGGGGGCGGTGGCGGCCCTCCGGGCGGGCCGGTCAGCCCTTCGGCGCGGTGCCGACCGGCCGGACGTCCTCGGCGGCGGGCGCGGGGCCGGCGGCGGCCGGGGCGCGGCCGGTGAGGATCCGCTGGGCGATCAGGTAGGTGAAGGGGATCGCGATGACGGCGGCGGCCAGCGGCGCGATCTTCGTGTTCATGCCGGCCCAGGTCACCAGGGCGAAGAGGCCGGCGGACTGGACGAGGTAGTTCGTCACCTGGGTGAGCGGGAAGAGCAAGAACTTCTTCCACGTCGGCTTGGTGCGGTACGTGAAGTAGGTGTTCATGAAGAACGACCCGACCATGCTGATCAGGAAGGCCAGCGTGTAGGCGGCGAAGTACGGCATCCACGGGTGCAGCAGCAGGTAGGCGCCGAAGAAGGTGCCGGTGTTGACCCCGCCGACCAGCCCGAAGCGGACGATCTGGCCCAGCTGGCCGCCCAGCCGGCTCACCGGCCGTCCCGCTCGGCGACGGAGGCCATCGGCTGCGGTTCACCCGTGCGGGGGTCGACGCCGTGGGACTCCTTCACCAGGAAGTGCGGGCGGCGCTTGGTCTCGTAGTAGATGCGGCCGATGTACTCGCCGATCAGGCCGAGCATGGTCATCTGGACGCCGCCGAGCCCGACGATGATCGCGACGAGGGTGACGTAGCCGGGGGTCTGGACGCCCCCGATCAGTGCTCCTATGACGATCCACAGGGTGTAGAGGGCGCCCAGGGCGGTCAGTACGCCGCCGGTCCAGATGGCCAGCCGCAGCGGACGGTTGTTGAACGAGATCAGCCCGTCCATGGCGTAGTTCAGCAGGGCGCCGAACTTCCACTTGGTCTCGCCGGCCTCGCGCTGGGCGTTCTGGTAGTCGAAGGTGACGGTGTCGAAGCCGATCCAGGAGAACAGGCCCTTGGAGAAGCGGTTGTTCTCGGGGAGCGCCAGGAGCGCGTCGACGGCCGGGCGGGACAGCAGCCGGAAGTCGCCGACCCCGTCGCTCAGCTCGACGTCCACCCAGCTGTTGACCGCGCGGTAGTAGAGGCTGCTCAGCGCGGAGCGGACCTTCTTGTCGCCCTCGCGGTTGCGGCGGGCGATGACCTGGTCGTGGCCGAGGCCGTAGAGCTGCAGCATCTTGCCGATCAGCTCCGGCGGGTGCTGGAGGTCGGCGTCCATGATCACCACGGCGTCGCCGGTGGACTCGCGCAGGCCGGCGAGCATGCCGGCCTCCTTGCCGAAGTTCCGGCTGAAGGAGACGTAGCGGGTGCGGTCGCCGTGGGCCGCGGCGATGGCGCGGAGCCTGCCGAGGGTGCCGTCCTTGGAACCGTCGTCGACGTAGCAGACCTCGTAGTCGACGGGGAGCCCGTCGAGGACTCTGCGGATCTCCGAGTCGAAGCTGTCGATGACCGCTTCTTCGTTGTAACAAGGAACGACTACGGACAGCTTCGTCATGGGTTCTTCCTGCTACGGGTCCGATCGGATGAATGTCGCCGACCGCCGCCCGGCAGACACCTCTACAGAAGTATGCCCGCCCGGCGCGTGCCACCCGGCCGCCTGCCCGGGTTGAACGCAACACACGGTACTTTTGCTCGGGCCCCACCGGATCCGATCCGCGTGGCCGCAAACGGAACACAATGTGGATTTGAGGTGCCAGTGCCTGACGTCTCCGTGGTCGTCATCGTCTACAACGACGCAGAGCGTCTGCCGACGGCGGTCCAGTCCGTCCTGGACCAGACCCTTAACGGGGTCG
>NZ_JBFBGK010000054.1:0-52915 GCF_040684615.1 Streptomyces sp. NPDC089919 | reverse complement strand
TCCCGAAACCGGTGGGCGCCGCCCCCGGATCCCCCGCGCCTCAAACGCCGGCGAGGCTGGGTAAGGAGACGGCGGGGCTCCGCCCCGAACCCCGCGCCTCAAACGCCGGCGGGCTGGTAAGGGGGAAAGCGGGGCTACGCCCCGACCCCGCACCGCCGCTCCGCGCCGGTCGCCTCAAACGCCGGCGAGGCTGGCACGGGGTACAGCGGGGCTTCGCGACGGGCCGGCTCGGGCGCCGCCCGCTAAGGCTGCGGTCAGGCCCCCATCGGCTCGCGGACGTTCGCGCGGACCCAGTCGACGATGGCGGTCGTGGTGGCGCCGGGGGTGAAGATCTCGGCCACGCCCTTCGCCTTCAACGGGGGGATGTCCTCTTCGGGGATGATGCCGCCGCCGAAGACCAGGATGTCCTCGGCCTCGCGCTCCCGCAGCAGGTCGATGACCTTGGCGAAGAGCGTGTTGTGCGCGCCGGAGAGGATCGACAGCCCGATCGCGTCGGCGTCCTCCTGGATCGCGGTGTCGACGATCTGCTCCGGCGTCTGGTGGAGGCCGGTGTAGATGACCTCCATGCCCGCGTCGCGCAGCGCCCGGGCGATCACCTTCGCGCCGCGGTCGTGGCCGTCGAGACCCGGCTTGGCCACCACCACACGGATCGGACCGGTCACACCCATCACTGCCTCCATGGCGACTGCGCTGTCGTCGAGAGCTGAACGACGCAAGTAAACGAACGTTAAGCACAGCATCGCGCACGACGCCGTTTCGCGGGACTCCCCGAGGGGGAAATCACACGGTGGGACACGATCGCCAGGGGAGCAGCGACGAGGTCGCCAGGCCACCGTGCCGTCAGCCGCACGGCGCGGTGGCGTGGCATCCCGGTGCCGACTCCGGAGATCCTTCGGGAGGTCGGTATGGGCATGTCACTCACCATCCCGACGACCGCGCTGCGCGCCGCCGTGCTGGAGCTGGTCATCCTCACCGGCCACCTCCTGGTGTACCCCACCGGCGTATTCGCCGAGCGCCGCCCGGCCGCCCCGCCGCGCGGGGCGGGCATCCCGCTGCGGCCGGCCGAGCGCCCGCCGGTGATCCTGCTGCACGGCTTCACCGACAACCGCTCGGTCTTCGTCCTGCTGCGCCGTACCCTCGCCGCCCACGGCCGCCATGTGGAGTCGCTCAACTACTCCCCGTTCACCACCGACCTGCGGACCGCCGCCCACCGCCTGGCCGGGTACGTCGACGACGTCCGGGCCCGCACCGGCCAGGACCGGGTGGACCTGGTCGGGCACAGCCTCGGCGGGCTGGTGGCCCGGTACTACGTCCAGTGCCTGGGCGGCGACGCCCGGGTCCGCACCGTCGTCACCCTCGGCACCCCCCACCAGGGCACCCGCATCGCCCCGCTGCTGGACGCCCATCCGGTGGTGCGCCAGATGCGACCGGACTCGGCCGTCCTGGCGGAGCTGCGGGCGCCGGCCCCCGGCTGCCGGACCCGCTTCGTGGCCTTCTGGAGCGATCTGGACCAGCTGATGGTCCCGGTCGGGACGGCCCGGCTGGACCACCCCGACCTGCTCACGGAAAACGTCCAGGTCAGCGGGGTGGGCCATCTCGCGCTGCCCACCCACCCGACCATCACCGCCCGGATCCGCGAGGTCCTGGAGGGCGACGCGCCCGGGACCGCCGGCAGCACCGACCGGTTCTCGGTCGCCTGAGTGATCACCGGGCGCCGTACCGGGCGTCAGCACGGCGCCTCGCGAAGAGCACCCCTTCCGGGGGATTCGGGACATCAGCACACGAACGCAAGTCGAACGGATTTCGAACTCAAGGCCAAGCCTCGCCCTGCCGTCGGCCGAAAGACGGCTGAATGCCCGGTTCCTGAGCCACCGGAAGGCTCCGAAGATTGTCGATGCCAGTAACCGCCGGGTACAGTCACGCCACTGCTCTCCTCCGGGGACCCCGCTCCTCCCCGGCCACCCAGGCCCCCACTGCCGAGGCGAAAGAGAAGTTGGTGAACGACCGCCCATCGTCGGGCCACTACCCGCATTCCGGGTACGACGGCCTTTCCACCACCACTTTCGCCGGTGACAGCGGCTACCCGAACGGCTACGGCGCCGGGTACGACCCGCAGTCCGCCGCCCCCGGGCACGGCCAGGACCACCCCGCGGACCAGCAGTTCGGCTACGACCCCTACGGCGGGTACGCCGCCCAGGGCGGCTACGACTCCGGCGTCCACGACGCCTCCGCCTGGAACGGCCAGGCCGACTACCTCTCGGCCATCCCCGCGCAGCAGGCCCACGACGACACCTCCGCCCAGTGGGACGCGAGCGCCTGGTCCACCGGGTACGAGCAGCCGGCGGCCTTCGGCCACGACCCCGCCCAGCAGTCCGGGCACTGGGCGATGCCGGGCTTCGAGACCGGCGCGTACGACGCCACCGCCTGGAACTCCGGTGGCGAGCCGGCCACCGGCTACGACCAGGCGTACGGGGCGGGCGCCCCCGGCTACGAGCCGACCGGCGTCTTCGAGGCCCCCGCGGCCTACGAGGCCACCCAGACCTTCGACGCCTCCCAGGCCTACGAGCAGGCGTACGAGCAGTCGTACGACCCGTCGCACGGGCAGGCCTACGACCAGGGCTACCCGCCGGCCACCGAGCAGGCCCACCCGCAGGGCCCCGGCCAGGGCTACGAGCCCACCCAGACCTTCGACGCCTCGGCCCTGGCCTACGAGGCCACCCAGACCTTCGACGCGCACACCTTCGCCGCGGCCCCGCCGTACGAAGTCCCCGCGCCGCACCAGCAGTTCCAGCAGTTCGACCCGTACGCCCCGCAGCAGCCCGGGTACGGGACGACGCCGGAGGCGACCCCGGACGCGGTCGCCTTCGCCGACGCGGCCACCATGATCGGCGAGCTGGACCTGGACTTCCCGCTCGACTCCGAGCAGGAGGCCGACGCCCGGCACGACCACGGCACCGGCCCGGACGACGAGCCCGGATCCGAGGCCCCCGCACCGGAGATCGGCCCGGCCACCGCGCCGCGTTCGGCCCGCCGCGGCACCCCCGCCCCGGCCCCGGCCGGCAACCGCGGCCGACGCCGCACCCCCGCCAAGCGCTCCGCCCTGCTGACCGTCGCCGTGCCCTCCGCCTGCGTGATGGGTGTCGCGGGCGTGGCCGCCGCCTCGGTCGGCGGGCTCACCGGCCAGCAGCCGGTCGAGGACACCACGTCGCTGGCGGCCTCGGACCCGGCCTCGGTCAAGCCGATCGCCGTCAACAACAAGCTGGACACCCAGCTGGCCGCCCTCAGCGCCGACGCCGGTGACTTCGCGGACCGCGCGAGCCGCACCCAGGAGCGCATCGACCTGCGCGAACGCCAGGAGCAGGACCGCCGCAAGCGTGCGGAGGAGGCGGCCCGCCTCGAGGCGCTGCGCCCCAAGTTCTTCCTCCCGGTCACCCAGCACGGCCTCAGCGCCGGCTTCGGCCAGTCCGGGGTCAACTGGATGTCGGTGCACACCGGCATCGACTTCCCGGTCTCGTACGGCACCCCGGTGATGGCCGCCACCGACGGCACCGTCCGCACCCAGTGGAACAGCGCCTACGGCAACATGGCCATAGTGACCTCCCCCGACGGCACCGAGACCTGGTACTGCCACCTGAGCAGCACGAAGATCCGGTCCGGCTCGGTCAAGGCCGGCCAGGTCATCGCGTACTCCGGCAACTCCGGCAACTCCACCGGCCCGCACCTGCACTTCGAGGTCCGGCCCGGCGGCGGCTCCGCCATCAACCCGCTCCCGTGGCTGCGCAGCCACGGCCTCGACCCGACGTAACCACGGTCGGCTCGAGGAACGGTCGACGTACGAAGAAACGCGGGACCCCCGGACAGGGGCCCCGCGTTTCTTCGTGTCCGGCCGCCCCGGGGCGGCTCAGAGCTTCTGCACCGGCGCGTACCGCAGCAGCAGCCGCTTGGGCTTGGCGTCCCCGAAGTCGATGGTCGCCTGGGCGTCGGCGCCCGCGCCGGCCACCTCCATGACCGTGCCGAGGCCGAACTGGTCGTGGGTGACCCGGTCGCCGACGGCCAGCGCGATCACCGGCTTGTCCGCGGCCCGGCGGGTGGCGAAGCCCGAGGGCCCCGACTTGGCGCGCGCGGCGGACAGCCCGGAGGAGAGGAAGGACTCGGGCGAGGTGCCGAAGGAGGCCTTGCCGCCGGCCCGGGAGGCCGAGATGGGCCCGGCGGGCTGCTGCGCCCCGGTCCGCTTCCAGGTGAGGTACTTCTCCGGGATCTCCTCCAGGAACCGCGAGGGCGGGTTGTAGGAGGGGGTGCCCCAGGCGCTGCGCATCGAGGAGCGGGTCAGGTACAGCCGCTCGCGGGCGCGGGTGATGCCGACGTACGCCAGCCGCCGCTCCTCCTCCAGCTCCTTGGTCTGGCCGAGCGCGCGCATGTGCGGGAAGACGCCGTCCTCCATGCCGGTCAGGAAGACCACCGGGAACTCGAGGCCCTTGGCGGTGTGCAGGGTCATCAGGGTGATGACCCCGGAGCCGTCCTCGTCCTCGTCGGGGATCTGGTCGGAGTCGGCGACCAGGGCCACCTGCTCCAGGAAGTCCGCGAGCGTGCCGCCGGTGGCGGCGCCGCCCTCGGCCCCGGCGGCCTCCGCCGCGGCCCCCCGCTCCTGCTCGAACTCCAGCGCCACGGCGGCGAGTTCCTGAAGGTTCTCGATCCGGGTCTCGTCCTGCGGGTCGGTGGAGGCCTGCAGCTCGGCGAGGTAGCCGGTGCGCTCCAGGACGGCTTCGAGGACGGTGGCCGGACCGGCCCCGGACTCGACGATGGTGCGCAGTTCCTCCATCAGGACGTTGAACCGCTTGACGGCGTTGGTGGAGCGGGCGGCCATGCCGTAGGCCTCGTCGACCCGGCGCAGGGCCTGCGGGAAGGTGATCCGCTCGCGGTGCGCGAGGGCGTCGATCATCGCCTCGGCGCGCTCGCCGATGCCGCGCTTGGGGACGTTCATGATCCGGCGGAGCGGGACGACGTCCTCCGGGTTCGCGAGCACGCGCAGGTACGCGAGGATGTCGCGGACCTCCTTGCGCTCGTAGAAGCGGACGCCGCCGACGACCTTGTAGGGCAGGCCGACCCGGATGAAGATCTCTTCGAAGACGCGGGACTGGGCGTTGGTGCGGTAGAAGACGGCGACGTCGCCGGCCTTCGCGTCGCCCGCGTCGGTGAGCCGGTCGATCTCGTCGGCGACGAACTGCGCCTCGTCGTGCTCGGTGTCCGCGACGTAGCCGGTGATCTCGGCGCCGGTGCCGGCGTCGGTCCACAGGTTCTTGGGGCGGCGGTTCTCGTTGCGCTCGATGACGGCGTTGGCGGCGGACAGGATCGTCTGGGTGGAGCGGTAGTTCTGCTCCAGCAGGATCGTGGTGGCGTCGCCGTAGTCCTCCTCGAACTGGAGGATGTTGCGGATGGTCGCGCCGCGGAAGGCGTAGATCGACTGGTCGGCGTCGCCGACCACGCAGAGCTCGGCGGGCGGCAGGTCGGGGTAGCCGGGGCCGACCAGCTCGCGCACCAGGGTGTACTGGGCGTGGTTGGTGTCCTGGTACTCGTCGACCAGGACGTGCCGGAAGCGGCGGCGGTAGTGCTCGGCCACGTCCGGGAAGGCCTGGAGGAGGTGGACCGTGGTCATGATGATGTCGTCGAAGTCGAGGGCGTTGGCCTCGCGCAGCCGCGACTGGTACATGGCGTAGGCCTGGGCCAGGGTCTTCTCGAAGCCGTCGGCGGCCTGGCCGGCGAAGGCCTCGTCGTCGATCAGTTCGTTCTTGAGGTTGGAGACCTTGGCGTTGAAGGACTTCGGCGGGAACTTCTTGGGGTCCAGGTCGAGGTCCCGGCAGACCAGCGCCATCAGGCGCTTGGAGTCGGCCGCGTCGTAGATCGAGAAGGACGAGGTGAAGCCGAGGCGCTTGGACTCGCGGCGCAGGATGCGGACGCAGGCGCTGTGGAAGGTGGACACCCACATCGCGTTGGCCCGGGGGCCGACCAGGCCCTCCACGCGCTCCTTCATCTCGCCGGCGGCCTTGTTGGTGAAGGTGATCGCGAGGATCTGGCCGGGGTGGACGTTCCGCGCGGCCAGCAGGTGGCCGATGCGGTGGGTGAGCACCCGGGTCTTGCCGGAGCCGGCGCCGGCCACGATGAGCAGCGGGGAGCCGTGGTGGACCACGGCGGCGCGCTGCTCGGTGTTCAGGCCGTCCAGCAGCGTGGCGGGGTCGATCACCGGCCTGGGGGCGCCGTCGCGGTAGTACGCGTCCCCGGTCATGGGCACGTCGAACTTCCCGTCGAACAGGTCGTCCGCGGGCTCTTCGGGGGCGTATCCGCCGTGCTCCTCCGGGGGCGGCGGGGGCTCCTCGCCGGCGGGGGTCAGGTCGGCCAGGAAGCTGTCGTCAAAGAGGCTGCTCATCGCCCTCCGAGTCTAGGGGGCCGGACCGACAGGCGGACCCCTGTTCCGCAGGAGGAGCGGGCAGGAGACGCAGCGCACCGGGCCGATGACCCGCCGTCACTCACCGAGCGTGTGCCCACGCAAAGAGTCATTCCGGAATTCCCGCCTCCCAATAAACATGACGGAATGCGGTCGAGTTTTTGTGATGGCCGCGTGATGGTCGCGCGACGACCCCGTGACGACCGGGCGATCATATTCCGCCAAGCCGTCGGCGGTGCGACGCGAACGAGCAGGTCAGGTGCCGTCCACCTGGCCGAATAGTGGCTACAGGATAAACGCCGGAGCCGTCCCCCCTTTGTGACGGAACCGCCAAAACGCTCAACAAACTATGAACCACGTCACATGATCACATCTTGATCGCCATATACCCCCGACGTAGATTCGTTTTCCGAAAGCAGATTGCGAGAGGGGGTGAACAGCATGACGGACGAGACTTTCCTCGAGACGCGCGATGAGGACGACAAGACCATCGCGAAGTGGGAGGCCTAAGCCCCCTCACAACGGTGCCGCTGCCCATTCGCAGTGGGCAGCGGCACCGTTGCGTCGAATTCTTTTTCGGTAACCGGAACACCCAGCAGCAGCGCACCCGCGGAAGACCGCCAGAAAAGCACGAAGGAGATTCGCGTTGACATCTCACCAGCATGAGGTGCAGGTCGGGGAAGCGATTTCCTCTGCCGAAAAGCTCGCCGACGAGGGCAGGATCGCCGACATCTGCGAGCTGGCGCGCGAGCACCGCGAGTGGCGGGTGCGGGCCGCTTGCATCGTCCTGCTCGGTGAGCGTTTCTCCGACGACAAGGACGCGAAGGAGGCCATCGCCTACGGCACCCACGACCCGGTCGACCAGGTGGCCTTCACGGCCATTCGGACCGCGGGCGAAAAGCGTGTCGACACGGCGATCCGGGACCTGATCGGCATTTCCGGGTGGCCGAGCAAGCTGACCCGTGACCACACCAGCAAGCCGGTCGGATTCGGCGCGGCCTACACCAAGCACGCACTGCTCTCGATCTTCGGGAGCGACGATCCGGACACGCTGCGACGGCTCGAGGACGAGCACTTCGCCGGCCTGCGCGAGCAGGTGGCCGCCCGGAAGCGCCAGCGCAACCACGAGGACGTCGTGCTCGTCCCCGGCGGACCCTTCATCGCCGGCGCCTCGCAGCAGCAGATCCAAGCGGTGTACGAGCAGTTCGGCTCGTTCAAGATGAACGACCAGGACAACCGCCTGCGGGTCGTCGAACTGCCGTCGTACCACATCGACAGGCTGGCCGTGACGAACCGGCGGTACGCGGAATTCCTCGCCGACGCCCGGGACACCGCGGAGTTCGACCACCGGGACCAGCCGATCGGCCACGACCACACCCCGGCACACTGGCACGACCCGCGCTTCAACCACCCCGACCAGCCGGTGGTGGGTGTCGACTGGTACGACGCCTGGGCGTTCGCCACCTGGGCGGGTGGGCGGCTCCCCACCGAGGACGAGTGGGAGAAGGCGGCCCGCGGCACCGACGGGCGCGTCTTCCCGTGGGGGAACGAGTGGAACTCCGAGTGCGCCAACGACGTCTCGCGGTCGTTCGGCGTCTCGCCCCAGAACCGCGACGAACTCGAGGCGCTCCTCCTCTCGGCGCACTCCGAGTACCCCAAGACCCCCGTGCTGCCCGCGGACGCCCTGCCGGAGGGGGCCAGTCCGTACGGCGCCCTCAACATGGTGGGCAACGTGTGGGAGATGACCTCGACGAACTTCTACACCAAGGAAGAGATGGACCCCTTCCTCAAGGGCAGGAAGCCGGTCGAGTTCATGAACCGCAAGGAAGCCTTCTTCGTGCTGCGCGGCGGCACCTGGACCTCGCCCCCGGTGTGCATGACCACGTACTACCGCGGCAAGGACCTCATCACCGACCGGCACAACGAGATCACCTTCCGCTGTGTCTACCCTGCCTGACGGGCACATGATCAGAGGTGCGCTGCTGTGCCCACGGTAAGGATCAAACGGCAGGGCCAGGCCCTCGAGCCGATGACGGACGCGCCGTTCGACGTCGAGGAGTTCCTTCGCCAACCGCTGGTCGTGCGCATCGCCACCGGCAAGAGGGTGGTGCGGCCGACCTGGTTCCTCTGGGAGGACGAGGCCTTCTGGGTCTTCACCGGCCAGTGGTCCCGGCTGGCGGACCGGCTCCGCGCCGATTCGGCCTTCGAACTCGTCGTCGACACCTGTGACATCCGCACCGGGCGGACGCTCCAGGTCATCGCCCGGGGCCACGGCTCGGCCGTCGAATGGGACGCGGCCCGGGCCCGTCGCAAGCTCGTCAGGTATCTGGGCCCGGACGAGAGCCTTTGGGACGACCGGTTCAAGGTGAAAGAGGGACCCGCAGAAGGAATCTGGTGGGTCAGACTCGTGCCGGACACGCTCTGGATCTCAGATCAGTCATTCACGCCGTCCATCAGCGGTCGTTGAACCTCCTGCCGAACAGACCTGGCACATAGGGTGAAATTGTATGGCGCAATCCACGCAGCAGGAGATGTCCTACGGTCAGGCCCTGAAGGGGTCTCGCCTTTCCTTCTTCCTGGCCGGCGTCGGCTTTTCCAGCATCGGCGACGGCATGCTCATCTCCACGATCCCCCTGGTGGCCATCGGGATCCACGGGAGCATGCCGATCGCGTTTGCAGTCTCACTCACCGCTGCCGCCGCCTACGTCTCCTCCGTGTGCCTCGCGATCCCCTTCAGCCTGGGAAGACTCCGATTTCCGGTAAAGACCTCCCTGATAGCGGACTGCCTGCTGCGGGGTGTGACCCTTGCCGCCCTGGGTGTGGCGGCCGCCGGCGGATCCCTCAGCATCGAAGTCCTGATCGGCGCGCTCCTGGTGGGTTCGTGCCTGCGGTCCCTGTCCGCCTCCGGAATCAGGCTGGCGGCGATCAGCCTGGTGCCGAGCCACGGCCGGTACGCGGTGAACGGACTGCTGTCCACCGTCAGGCAGTTCGCCCTCTACGTGGCGGGGCCCGCCCTCGGTGGACTGGTCGCCGCCGTGTTCAGCCCCGAGTGGGCCCTGGTCATCGACGGGGCGACCTTCCTACCCCTGCTCGTCGCCACGCTCGTGACGCTGTCCTCCGAGCCCCCGGCGCCCGCCGGCCCCGAAAGGACCGAGTCCGGGCTGAAGGTGCTCCGCACCCTGCCCATCGCCTGGCGGCTGCTCGTCATCGTGTTCTTCTACAACCTGTTCTACATGCCGGTGGAAGTGGCGCTCCCGCTGTTCGTCGACGGTCCGCTGGCGGGTAACGGCAAGGCGCTGGGCATCGTCTGGACGCTCTTCGGTGCGGGCGCGATCATCGGTGCACTCGCCACGAACCACCTGCGCCACGTCCCCCAGCGGCCGCTCCTCATCGGCATCGTCGCCGGCTGGGGCGCCGCCATGATCGGCCTGGCGAGCGCGCAGAGCGTGCTGTGGGCCTCGATCGCGTTCTTCGTCGCGGGTGTCATCTACGCGCCGTTCACCCCTGTCGCGTACACGTACCTGCACACCTTCCTCTCGGAGGAGGAGGCGCAGCCGGTCATCACGCTGTGGTCCACCGTCTCCACGCTGGCCGCCCCGCTGGGGCTGGCCGCCGCCGGCCCGCTGGTCTACGCCCTCGGGGGCAGGGGCAGCATCTTCCTTTCGGCCCTCGTCACCCTCGCTCTTTCCTTCGTCGCCTGGCGAATCATCGGATCGCAGCCGAGTCCCGATCCGCGGCAACCGGACGGACAAACCTCAGAATGACTCAAGGAGAGAGTGCCGGGATGGACTACGACATCGCTGCGTACGGGGAACACCGCCCGGAGTACGACTCGATGAGCTGGGCGCTGCGGCACGACGAGGACGAGGCGAGCAGCTTCCTGGCCGCCCTCGCACCGGGTGGCCGCGCGCTGGAGCTGGGTATCGGCACGGGACGGGTCGCGCTGCCGCTGGCCGGCCGGGGCCTGAAGGTGGTCGGCGTCGAAGGCTCCCCCACCATGGCGGCCGGGCTCGAGCGGAACGTCGGCGACGAGGACGTCGAGGTGGTCATCGGGGATTTCGCCGATGTGCCGGTCGAGGGCGAGTTCGACCTCGTCTACTGCATCAGCGAGACGTTCTTCCTGCTGCCCACCCAGGAGAGCCAGGTCCGCTGTGTGCGGAACGCGGCGGAACACCTGCCGGAGGGCGGCCTGTTCGTCATCCAGGCGTTCGTCCCCGACCACGATCTGTACTGCGCCAACCAGAGCACCGGTACCCGCGTGGTCGGCGACCGGAACGCGATCATCTCCGCCCGCCGGCACGACCGGGCCGAGCAGCGCGTCGAACTGCAGAGCATCCAGCTCCGGGAGGACGGGAACACGTTCTACCCCATGCTGTACCGCTACGTGTGGCCCTCCGAACTCGACCTCATGGCGCAACTGGCGGGCCTTACCCGTGTCTCGCGTGCGGGCGGCTGGCGCGGCGAGCGCTACACGGGATCCGGTGAGTACGTGGCGGTCTACCGCAAGAACTGACGCCGGCAGGCGCGACCGCATCCTGTGCCCCCGCTGGTGAAAGGTAAGGCTGACATGCAGAACACTCTCCCCCGGTTGCCGTTCCACAGGAACGGCGTCTTCGATCTGCCGAAGGAGCTCCGCGAGCTGCAGCGCAGGGCGTCTCCGACGAAGGTGCTCACGCCTTCGGGGGACGAAGCCTGGCTCGTCACCCGCTACGCGGACGTGCGCCCCCTCCTCGCGGACACCCGGCTCGGTCGCGCCCACCCGGCTCCCGACCGGGCACCGGTCCTGATCAAGTCGGCGTTGAGCACCGCGGGTCCGGTCGGGAACTACGCGTCCGAGCGGGAGGACCACGCGCGGTACCGGCGCAGGCTCACGCCGGCGTTCTCGGCGAAGCGGATGAAGGCGCTGCGCGGACG
Source organism: Streptomyces sp. NPDC089919 (assembly GCF_040684615.1). Lineage (NCBI taxonomy): Bacteria > Bacillati > Actinomycetota > Actinomycetes > Kitasatosporales > Streptomycetaceae > Streptomyces > Streptomyces sp. NPDC089919. The sequence goes on along the minus strand of NZ_JBFBGK010000054.1, from coordinate 41,562 downwards.
GACCGAGGAGACCCTGGCGGGCATCCTCGAGGAGATGGCCGGACTCCCGGGACCGGTCGACCTGCACGAGACCGTGTCGATGCCGCTGTCCCTGCTCGTCATCTGCGAGCTCCTGGGCGTCCCGTACGAGGACCACGCCCGGTTCCGCGCCTGGTTCGACGGCATGTCCAGCATGACGGACTTCGAGCGGTCGACCGGTGCCCGCCAGGAGCTGTCGGAGTACATGCGCGAGCTTGCGCGGCGCAAGCTCGCCGCCCCCGGCGAGGACCTGGTCAGCGACCTGGTGCTCTCGGGGACGATGGACCTGGCTCCCCGGGATCCCGGCAGCGTGGCCAGGCTCGACGACCTCTCCTACGTGGCCGCGTCCCTGCTCTTCGCGGGCTACCGGACCACGGCGATCAAGGTCGACCAGGGCATGATGCTGCTGCTGACCAACGAGTCGCAGCGCGCCGCCCTGTACGAGGACCCGTCCCTGGCGGACACCGCGGTGGAGGAGGTGCTGCGGTACTCGTCACCGGACCTCCCGCTGCTCCGGTACGCCCGGGAGGACCTGGACATCGCCGGGACGCGCGTGAAGCTGGGCGAGGCGGTGCTGCTTTCGACGCTGGCCGCGAACCGTGACGCCGCCGTCTTCCCGGAACCCGAGGCCTTCGACATCAGGCGCGATCCCAACCCGCACCTGTCCTTCGGCCACGGACCCCGCCTCTGCGTGGGGGCGACGCTCGCCCGGCTGGAGATCGCCACGGCCTTCAGGATGCTGCTGCAGCGCTTCCCCGGACTGCGCCTCGCCGTTCCGGCGGAGGACATCACCAGGCGGAACGGCGTGCTGATCGGCGGGCTCTCGTCCGTTCCGGTGCAGTGGTAGGCGCAGTTCCCGAACCGATGGAAGACAACCTTGGAGGGCACGTGTCCGCGGCCGTACTCGTGATGGGCTGTTCCCCTCGGTCACTGCACGGCCGTGATCAGATGAAGCGTCTGCACGCCCAGGCCCGGGCCCGCGGCGTCCAGCTCGTCGGCGCGGACAACCCCCGGAGCCTGGCCGACGCGGACACCTCGCTCTTCGCCTCCGTCGTGGCCTGCGACGTGGAGGACCCGGCCGCCGCCGTCGAGGCGCTGCGGCAGGTGGAAGCCGATCTCGTGGGCGGCCTGGCCTTCCGCGACCTGTGCGTCGAGCCCCTGGCCGCGGTCGGTGAGGCACTCGGCTTCCCGTGCATCAGCACGCTGACGGCGCACACCACCCGGAACAAGGACCTGTGCCGGGAGCGGTTGCGGGCGGCGGGCCTGCCGCAACCTGCGTCCCGGCTGGTCCAGGGGCGGGCGGAGGCGCTGGAGTTCATGGCGACGACCGCGCCCGGGCCCTGGATATTCAAGCCGCGGGACGGCATGGGCAGCGCCCACGTCGACCTGGTCCGCTCGGCGGACGAGGTGGACGCGGCGCTTGCCGGGCGCCCCCAGGATGTGCCGTTCCTGGTCGAGGAGTTCGTCGCCGGCCCCGAGTTCTCCGCCGACGGCCTGGCGGTGGGCGGCCGGCCCGTCGTCGTCGCGGTGGCGCAGAAGTCGGTGGGAGCGCGGTTCGTGGAGACCGGGCACCGCATTCCCGCGGACCTCTCCGCCGCCCAGTCGCAGGAGGCCCACGAGCAGGTGGAGCGGGCCCTGCTCGCGGTGGGGCTGACCCACGGGCTCTTCCACGTCGAGTTCTGGCTGACCGGGGCCGGCGTCGTCCTGGGGGAGATCCACGGGCGGCCGGGCGGGGCGTTCATCCCGACCATGGCCGAATACGTGCGCCCCGGGTTCGAGCTGTACGGAACGTACGTGGACGACGCCCTCGGTATCGAACCGAGCCGGCTGCCGGCCCTTTCGCGGAGCGCCGGCATGCGGCACGTCATCGTCGAGCCGCCCGGCCGGCTCGTGTCGGTGTCGGGGTGGGAGGAGGCGGTCTCCGCCCCCGAGGTGATGGCGGCCGGGCTCTCGGTGCAGCCCGGGGACGAGATCGTCCCGGTGTCCTGGTCGGCCGACCGGCACGGCTTCGTCGTGGTCGGGGGCGCATCGGGGGCGGAGGTCGACGCCCGGCTGGATCAGATCCGGGACCGCATGGACTTCGCGGTCACGTCCACAGGACCGCGATGAAGACGTTGGTCATGGTGAGCGCGCCGACGGCGGCGAACAGCCCCTTCTCCACGCGCTCCTCGTCCCGCTTGACGTAGACCAGGGCGAGGACGACGAAGAGGATCGCCAGCTTCACGCCGATCTTGACGTTGTTCACGGTGTGGTCGTCCGCCTGGTTCAGGCCGACCAGGGCCACGCCGGTGACCAGCATGGTCAGCGCGCCGTGCAGCATGGCGGGCACGAAGCGCGCCGTGCCGGCGCCCATCGCCTTCATCTGGGTGAGGAAGCCGCCGAGCAGCGAGGCGATGCCGATGATGTGCAGGCCGACGAAGACATTGATGAGTACGTCCATGGCCGCGAGCCTACGGTCCGGGCTTTTCCGGACCGGTGCGGGGGTGGATCCCGTCGGATTCGCTCGCTTGCGGTCATCGGGTGCGAGGACCGGGACAGTTGCGGTCATTCCGTCATCCCGCCGTGACCTACAGGTTTAGCGTCCTCCCCCAAGAAGTCCGCGCCCTCCGGGGCCGCGCCGACGGAAGGACGTGAGTGCCCTCGTGGCCAGTCATCGAAAGCCCAGGCAGCGCCCGCTCGCCGGCGGCACCGTGAGGACCGCCGCCACCCTCGCCCTGGCGGGCGCTGCGACCGCGACCGCGTTCGACGGCTCGTCCGTCGCGGAGCCCAGGCTCACCCCGGCCCAGGTCAAGGCCCGGGTGGACCGGCTCTACGAGGAGGCCGAGACCGCCACCGAGCAGTACAACGGGGCGAAGGAGAAGACGGACACGGCCCGCCGCTCGCTCGACGCGCTGCGCGAGGAGGCCGCCCGCAAGAACGCCACCCTCACCACCGCGCGCAACGCCCTGGGCTCGCTCGCCGCCTCCCAGTACCGCAGCGGGGGCCTGGGCCCGGCCATGCAGCTCGCGCTCTCCGCCGACCCGGAGCAGTACCTCGCCCGGGCCGCGCTGATCGAGCGCGCCGGGGACCGGGGCGCCGCCGAGGTCGCGACCGTGCAGCGCAAGGCGGCGGAGGTGCGCGCCCTCCAGGACAAGGCCACCGCCGCCCTGACGCAGCTGCGCGCCCGGCAGGACGAACTGGCCCGCCACAAGAGCGTGATCGAGGCCAAGCTCGCCGAGGCCAAGCGGCTGCTGGCCCGGCTCACCGCCGAGGAGCGGGCCCGGATCGAGGCCTCCGACAGCCACCGCGACGCCACCGGCGGCGGCAGCACCGCCGACCGCGGGACGCCCGCCCCGACGCGCCGGGCCACCGAGCCGCCCCCGGCGGCCGGCTCCCGGGCCGCGCGGGCGGTGGCCTTCGCCTACTCGGCCCTCGGCAAGCCGTACGTCTGGGGCGCCACCGGGCCCGGTGCCTTCGACTGCTCCGGGCTGACCCAGGCCGCCTGGCGGGCCGCCGGGGTCGCCCTGCCGCGCACCACCTACACCCAGATCAACGCCGGCCACCGGGTCTCCCGCTCCCAACTGGCCCCCGGCGACCTGGTCTTCTTCTACTCCGGGATCAGCCACGTCGGGCTCTACATCGGCGGCGGCAAGATGATCCACGCCCCGCACCCGGGCGCCCCGGTGCGGGTGGCGCCGATCGACCAGATGCCCTTCGCGGGCGCCAGCCGGCCGCTCTGAGCCCCGGCGGCCCGCCCCGGGCGCCGTCAGACCAGGCGGCGGGCGGTGGCCCAGCGGGTGAGCTCGTGCCGGTTGGAGAGCTGGAGCTTGCGCAGCACCGCGGAGACGTGCGACTCGACCGTCTTCACCGAGATGAAGAGCTGCTTGGCGATCTCCTTGTAGGCGTAGCCGCGCGCGATCAGGCGCAGCACCTCGCGCTCCCGCTGGGTGAGCCGGTCCAGGTCCTCGTCCACCGGCGGGGCGTCCGTCGAGGCGAAGGCGTCGAGCACGAAGCCGGCCAGCCGGGGCGAGAAGACCGCGTCGCCCTCCTGCACCCGGAAGACCGAGTCGACCAGGTCGGTGCCGGTGATGGTCTTGGTGACGTACCCGCGGGCGCCGCCGCGGATGACCCCGATCACGTCCTCGGCCGCGTCGGAGACCGACAGCGCGAGGAAGCGCACCGACTGCTCGCCGGCCGCCATCAGCGGGGCGCAGCGGCGCAGCACCTCGACCCCGCCGCCGCCCGGCAGGTGGACGTCGAGCAGCACCACCTCGGGCCGGGTGGCGTTGATGACGGTGACGGCCTGGTCGACGTCGGCGGCCTCGCCGACCACCTCCACGCCGGTCCGCGCGGTCTCGCCGATCTCCGCCTGGACCCCGGCGCGGAACATCCGGTGGTCGTCGACGAGCACCACCCGGACCCGCCGGCCGGCCGCTGCGTTCTCTTCGGTCATGCCCTGCTCCCCGGTCATTGCGGCGCCCTCTCCATCTCCAGCTCGACTTCCGTGCCCCCGTCGGGCGCGGACCGCAGGCGCGCGGTCCCGCCGTACCGCTGCATCCGGCCGATGATCGATTCTCGTACGCCCATCCGGTCCTGCGGTACCGCGTCGAGGTCGAAGCCCGGGCCCCGGTCGCGCACCGAGACGAACACCGAGCCGCCCTCGACCTCGGCGTAGACCTGGACCGGACCGCCCTCGCCACCGTACTTGGCGGCGTTGACCATCGCCTCGCGCGCGGCCTGGACCTGGGCGAGCAGCCGCTCGTCCAGCGGGCAGTCGCCGACCACCACGACCTCGATGGGCACGCCGTGGTGGTCCTCCACCTCGGCGGCGGACTTCTTGACGGCCTCCGCCAGGGTCTCCGGGGCCTGCGCCTCGTCCTTGCCGGTGCCCTCGGGCTTGTAGAGCCAGTTGCGCAGCTCGCGCTCCTGGGCCCGGGCCAGCCGCCGCACCTCGCCGGCGTCCTCGGCGCCCCGCTGGATGAGCGTGAGCGTGTGCAGCACCGAGTCGTGGACGTGCGCGGCGACCTCGGCCCGCTCCTGGGCGCGGATGCGCATCAGGCGCTCCGACGAGAGGTCCTGCGTCAGCCGGATGAACCACGGGCCGGCGAGCAGGGCGATGCCGACCAGGACGGCGAGCGCGGCGGTGAGGACGTTGCCCAGCTGGGCCGCCGAGCCGCGGACCACGATGAAGACGGTGACGCCGACGCCGACCAGGCCGACCCCGGCGAGGGCCCGGGCCAGCGCCAGCAGCCGGCCGTGCCGGCGCGAGACGTCGCTCCAGTGCGCCCGGCGGGCGTTGTCCGCCTGCCGCCATACGAGGACCACGCCGGCCGCGACCAGCAGCGCGGGCCAGACGTACCGGCCCGAGGCCCCGCCCATCTGGACCTTGGACACGAAGATCGCGGCGCCGCCGGCCAGCAGCAGCAGCGCGAAGACCTGGCCCCGGTCGGGCTTGCGCAGCCGCCGCCGGCCGTCGGGCAGTTCCTCGAAGAGCGAGCGGTCCTCGGGCGTGCCGCCCTGGCCGAGCGGGACGACCACCCAGAAGACCGCGTACAGCGGCACGCCCAGGCCGTCCCCGAAGAGGAACAGGGCGAGGAAAGCCAGCCGGACCCAGATCACCGGCAGCCCGAGGTGTCCGGCGAGCCCCCGGGCGACACCGCCCAGCAGGCGCCCCTCGGCGCTGCGGTACAGCTTGCGCACCGGCTCTTCGGCATCGGGCGCGTGGTGCGGGGGACGGGGCGCGGCAACTGGCATGTCACCGATGGTCACATGCGCGGTGGGGGCGGGACATCAGGGCATCCCCCCAGTTCCGACCCGGAGATCTCAGGGTTGCACCAGGGTAGGGCCGGATACCGGCAGCTCGGCGGGACCGTCACCATGGTTCCATGACCGAGCACTCCGACTCCCCGACCGGGGGGAGCACCGCGACGACCGCCCCGGGTGATCCGGCCGCGGCCGAGCGGCCCCCGCTGCGCCGCAGCCGCCGTCAGCACGTCCTGGCGGGTGTGTGCGGGGGGCTGGGCCGCCATTTCGACCTCGACCCGGTGATCTTCCGGATCGTGCTGGGCGTGCTCGCCGCCACCGGCGGCGTGGGTCTGATCTTCTACGGCTTCGCCTGGCTCTTCGTCCCCCTGGAGGGCGACGAGGAGAACGAGGCGAAGAAGCTGCTCACCGGCCGCATCGAGGGCGCGACGCTGGCCGCGCTGCTCACCTCCCTGGTCGGCTGCGCGCTCTTCCTGGTGATGCTGGACAACGGCGGCCTGGGCGTCTTCTCGATCCTGGTGATCCTCGCCGTCGGCGGGGCGGCCTACTGGTCCCAGAAGCGCCGCAGCGAGCCCCGGGACACCCGCGTGGAGGCGGCCCTGGCCGGGCACGTCCGCGCCGAGGCACCGCCGGAGACCCAGGCCCCGCCGGTCCCGGCCTCCATGTCGTGGTGGCGGGACCCGCTGGTCAAGGACGGCACCACCGGCCCGGTGGGCGCGCCCTACCTGTGGGGGCCGGACGACGCCGCCGAGCCGGCCGCGCCGCGGCGGCCGGCCGGACCGCAGCAGCAGGCGGCCCCGCAGGCCGCCCCCGCCGGGGCCGTCGGCCGGCCCCGCGGCATCGGCGGCCGGACCTTCCTGCTGGCGCTGCTGGCGGGCGGCCTGGCCACCGGCCTGAGCTGGGACACCAACCCGCTGGGCACGGCCCTGCAGACCGGACTGGCCTGCGCCCTGGCGGTGTTCGGCCTCGGCATCGCGGTCAGCGCCTTCCGGGGGCGCACCGCCTTCGGCACCTTCCTCCTCGCCCTGGTGACCGCCGGCCTGCTGATGGCGGCCACCGTCCTGCCCCGGGACATCGGCACCGACTGGACCCGCACCACCTGGCGGCCCGCCTCGACGGCCCAGGTGCAGCCCCGCTACGAGGCCGCCACCGGCGACTTCCGGCTCGACCTGAGCGCGGTCTCGGTCCCGGCCGGCCGCACCCTGCCGGTGTCGGTGGAGATCGCCGCCGGCCGGCTCGAGGTGGTCCTGCCGGCCGGGGTCACCGCGAAGACCGCGATCGAGGTGGGGGTGGGCCGGATCCTGCTCCCGCTGCCGGGCGAGCACCCGGACTACATCCGCATCCAGCACGACTACGACAAGACGTTCACGCTGCCGCAGCCGGCCGGGATCACCCCGGGCGGCACCCTCGAGCTGCGGCTCAAGGCGGGCGTGGGCCAGGTGGAGGTCACCCGTGCGTCATGAGTTCCAGCCCGGCCGCCTGGTCGCGGGCATCGTCCTGATGGTGGCGGGGGTGCTCTTCGCCCTCGACTCCCGCGGGGAGCTGGCGGTGCCCTGGTGGGCGCTGCTGCCGATGCTCGCCGGGGGCCTCTCGCTGGCCGCCCTGGCGGGCTGGGCGGCGTACCTGGTCCGCCGCGGCCGCCGCCCGGCGGGCCGCGGCTGACGGGCGGACCTGGACGCGGTCCGGGCGGGCGTACGCGTCGTCAGGAGCGCCGGGCGGCGCGGGCCGCGGCCCGGCGGGCGTCGAGCGAGAGCTCGGGCGTACCCGCGAGGACCAGCGGCAGCCAGGCCATCAGGTAGATGAGGTCGTTGCCGTAGTAGTACGGATCGCTCTGCCAGCTGACGGTCAGCCACAGGCTCAGCGAGATCAGCGCACCCCCGGCCGCGGCCAGCCGCCCGTACAGCCCGGCCAGCACGCCCAGCCCGACCAGCAGCTCCCCCACGGCCAGCAGCACCGCGAAGCCCACCGGCGCCTTCAGCGCCAGGTCCACCAGCGCCGGCACGGCCGAGGAGTCCCGGACGCCGTGCATCAGCTCGCCGATGGAGCCGGTACCGGAGGACTTGAGGAAGGCCGAGTCGGTGAGCTTGTCCAGTCCGGCGTAGACGAAGGTCACGCCCAGGAAGACGCGCAGCGGCAGCAGCGCGTGGCGGGCGGCGCGCGCCCGGAGGGCGGCGAGGTCGGGGCGTTCGGAGAGTCTGAGGCCGGTCACGCCCCCATGGTGCCCCGGCTCATTCCGCCACGTCGATGGTGCAGCGGTTGGATTCCACTCCTGCCGCGGTGACCACCTGCACGTCCACCCGTCCGGGCTCCACCTCGACCGGCACCGGCACGGTCAGCACCTGGTCGGACGGGTTGGCGAAACCGCCCGGCACCGGCACCAGCGGCACGTGCACGTGCACCGTCCCGATCCGCACCACCAGCCGGGCCAGCATCTCCGGCGTCTGCGCCCCGGGCGGCACGAACCCCACGCCCCGGATCTCGATGTCGTCGCCGGTCCGGACGGCCGCGTCCAGGTCGCCGGGCTCCCGGTGGCGGACCACCGACAGGACCATCGGGCGGCTGCCCTCGGCGTACTTCGCCGCCAGGTACACGGCCGCGGACAGCCCGGTCAGCACCGCCAGCGACCAGGGCAGCTGCGGCAGCCGGTCGGGGTAGCGGGCCAGCGAGACGGCCGCGAAGACCAGGGTGACCGTGCCGACCAGCACGTACTGCGCGTCGGGGAAGCTGCCCCGGCCCGCGTCGTCGGTGAGCAGGTCCGCGCCGCGCGGCCGGTCGGCGGGCAGCTTCTGGAGCCGCTGGCCCAAGATCCGGACGGCCACCACCCGGCGGACCACCACCGCGACCGCCGAGGTGATGCCCAGGACGGCCAGCAGCGGCAGCGCCCGGGACAGCGCCAGGCCCGCGTACAGGGCCTCCCGCTCGGGGCCCGGCGAACTGGCCGCCAGCCGCACCGCGGGCAGCAGCGCGGCGAAGGCCGCCAGCAGCAGCCAGGCGCAGGGCACCGTCTTGGAGGTGGAGAGCCGGTTGTCCTCGCCGACCAGCGGGGCCAGCAGCCCGCCCCGGACGGTCTGCGCCCGGGCGGCGACGGTGAGCAGCAGGGCCAGCAGCACGGCGGCGAGCAGCCCCGCGGTCCGGGCCGCGGACCAGCCGGTGCCCAGCGCGGTGCCGACCTGCACCACCAGGAGCACCCCGGCGGCGATCCAGACGGCCAGCACGGCCCGCCGCGAGAGCAGGTACAGCCAGGAGTGCCCGGCCGCCCGGCCGCGCTGGGCGACCGTCCGCGCGGACTGGGTGAGCTCGTCGGAGACCCACTGGCGGGAGGCCCCGGCGGACCGGGCGACGGCGGCGGGCAGCCCCTGGCCGGCGGCGAACTCGTCGCGCTGCTCCAGGAAGGCGGTGACCGCCCGGCGGTGCCCCTCGCGGGCCCCGTGCGGGCAGTCGTCGCAGGTGCAGCCCCCGCCGTGGGTACTTCGGTGGTGGATCTCTTGGACAGCCACGTGCGTGCCGCCTCTCTAACTACCGTGCAGTGCCTGCGAATTGTGCACCACCCCGGCAGTGCTCCCGGCCGCCGCCGACGTCAGAGGGGGTGAGTTCCCGTACGTGATGTTGACCCCGCCGTCCCGGCGACCCGCTGCCACAGCGGCTGGTAGTTGATCCACGCGACCAGGTCGGTGCCCAGCTGCTCGCGGGTGGCGACCGCGCTGCGGTGGTCGATGGGCACCGGCTTCCCGGCGGCCCGGGCGGCCAGCTGCACCTGGCAGCAGCGCTCCATCGCGATGAACCACCAGGCGGCCGCGTCCACCGAGTCGCCGACGGTCAGCAGCCCGTGGTTGCGCAGGATCAGCGCCTTGTGCGGGCCGAGCGCGGCGGCGATCCGGGCGCATTCGGCCGGGTCGACGGTGACGCCCGTGTACTGGTCGAGCAGGGCGTGCCGCTCGTAGAAGGCGCAGGCCTCCTGGGTGAGCGGGTCGAGCAGTTCGCCCAGCGCGGCCAGCGCCCGGCCGTGCACGGAGTGCGTGTGCGCGACGGCGACCACCCCGGGCCGGGCCCGGTGGACCGCCGCGTGCACCGCGAAGGCGGCCTGGTTGACGTGCTCGGCGCCGTCGAGGACCCGGCCGTCGCCGTCCACCAGCAGCAGGTCGGCCGGGGTGACCTGGGCGAAGGAGCGGCCGAAGGGGTTCACCCAGTAGCAGTCCTCGAACTCCGGGTCCCGGGCGGTGAGGTGCCCCGAGACGCCCTCCTCGTAGCCCAGCTCGCCGAACAGCCGCAGCGCGCCGGCCAGCCGCTCCTTGCGGTACGCGCGCTCCTCGGCGGCGCTCTCGTGCCGGGGCGGCATCGCGAACCGCAGCCGGTCCACCGGTACCGGGTCGGGCCTCTGGGACATGGCGCTCCTTCGCGTCGGCACGGCTGGCGGGCGCAAGGTACCGGGGGCCCGTGAAGGTGGCCAGAGGAACGGCGAAGGCCGCCGCCCGCACCCGAAGGGCGGACGACGGCCTCAGCGGCGCACCGGGGGGATCACTCCCACTCGATGGTGCCCGGCGGCTTGCTGGTGCAGTCCAGGACCACGCGGTTCACGTCCGGGACCTCGTTGGTGATGCGGGTGGAGATGCGGGCCAGCACCTCGTACGGCATCCGGGTCCAGTCGGCGGTCATGGCGTCCTCGGACGAGACCGGGCGCAGCACGATCGGGTGGCCGTAGGTGCGGCCGTCGCCCTGCACGCCCACGCTGCGGACGTCCGCGAGCAGGACGACCGGGCACTGCCAGATCTCGCGGTCCAGGCCGGCCGCGGTGAGCTCGTGGCGGGCGATGGCGTCGGCCTCGCGCAGCAGGTCCAGGCGCTCCTTGGTGACCTCGCCGACGATGCGGATGCCCAGGCCGGGGCCCGGGAAGGGCTGCCGCTGGACGATCTCCTCGGGCAGGCCCAGGTCCTGGCCGACCATCCGGACCTCGTCCTTGAACAGCTGGCGCAGCGGCTCGACGAGCTGGAACTCCAGGTCCTCGGGGAGGCCGCCGACGTTGTGGTGCGACTTGATGTTCGCGGTGCCGGTGCCGCCGCCGGACTCGACGATGTCCGGGTAGAGCGTGCCCTGGACCAGGAACTCGACGGGCTGGTCGTCCGGGGCCTCGGCGATGATCTCGGCCTGGGCCTGCTCGAAGACGCGGATGAACTCGCGGCCGATGATCTTCCGCTTCTCCTCGGGGTCGGAGACCCCGGCGAGGGCGGTCAGGAAGCGCTCCTGCGCGTCGACGACCTTCAGCTTCACGCCGGTCGCGGCGACGAAGTCCTTCTCGACCTGCTCGGTCTCGCCCTTGCGCATCAGGCCGTGGTCGACGTACACGCAGGTCAGCTGGTCACCGATGGCCTTCTGGACGAGGGCCGCGGCCACCGCGGAGTCCACGCCGCCGGAGAGGCCGCAGATGGCGCGCTTGTCGCCGACCTGCGCGCGGATGGCCGCGACCTGCTCCTCGATGACGTTGCCGGTGGTCCAGTCGGGCTTCAGGCCCGCGCCCCGGTAGAGGAAGTGCTCGAGGATCTGCTGGCCGTGCGTGGAGTGCAGCACCTCGGGGTGGTACTGGACGCCGTACAGCTTCTTCTCGTCGTTCTCGAAGGCGGCGACCGGGACCACGTTGGTGGACGCGGTGACGGTGAAGCCCTCGGGCGCGGCCGAGCAGGCGTCGCCGTGCGACATCCACACGGACTGGTGCTCGGGGGTGCCCTCGAAGAGCGTGGAGCCGGCCTTGCTGACGGCCAGCGGGGTGCGGCCGTACTCGCGGGCGCCGGTGTTGTCGACCGTGCCGCCGAGGGTGACGGCCATCAGCTGGAAGCCGTAGCACATGCCGAAGACCGGGACGCCGGCCTCGAACAGGGCGCGGTCGATGGTCGGGGCGCCCTGCTCGTACACGGAGGACGGGCCGCCGGAGAGGATGATCGCCTTGGGGTCCTTGGCGAGCATCTCGGCCACGGGCATCGTGCTCGGCACGATCTCGCTGTAGACCCGTGCCTCACGGACGCGGCGGGCGATGAGCTGGGCGTACTGCGCGCCGAAGTCGACTACGAGGACGACGTCCGGGGCGGCGGAGGGTGCTTCTGGCACGGCGGGCCTTCCGGCAAGAAATGAGGGCTTGTTTTGTCGATTCTAACGGGGCCCGTACACGCGTCTTCGTCTCACCATCCGAAGCCGGGCCCCGGCCGCTCCTGTCTCACCATCCGAACCGGCTTGGCCGCGCAGGGTACGGAGGGGGATACTCCGTACCGTGCGCAAGCAGCTGAGCTTCCTCTTTACCTATGGCACCGGCCGGTCCGGTCGCCATGGGTCGTCGTGATGCTCGCTTGAGCCGCTGAAACCACCCAGAGCGCCCCCGGCCGACAGGCCCGGGGCGCTCTGTCGTCGCGCGGGCCGGTCGGTCACCTTCTTCCGACTGGAGTACGCCATGACCCTCACCGCCACGAAGACCGCCGCCGAGACCACCGGCGCCGGGACCGCCGAGGCCGCCGAGCTGATCGCCGGGGCCCGGGACCGGATCGACGCCCTCGACGACCGGATCATCGGACTGATCCAGGAGCGGATGGCCGTCTCGGCCGTCATCCAGGAGGCCCGGATCACCTCGGGCGGGCGCCGGGTGAACCTGTCCCGCGAGATGGAGGTGCTCGCGCACTACAGCGAGGCGCTGGGCAAGCCGGGCACCGGCCTCGCGATGACCCTCCTGGAGCTGTGCCGGGGCCGCGTCTGAGGCCCGCGTCCGCAGGGCCCGGACCGCATCGGGGCCCGGGCGTCAGCACGTGCGAATCGGCTCTCACCCGTACGGCCCGTGACCGCCCCCCGGGGGCTTCGTTGGTGTGGGTGTCCGTGCCAGCCAGGCGCGGACGGCACCAACCACGCGTGGCTCTGCTGGAGCGATGAGACGTACGGCCCGTGGAGCGTACGTCGTGGGACCTCGCTCCGGTGCGTGACCGGTAGGCAGGGGACAGCAGCCCGGTCACCCCAAGGACGGCCGGCTCCGGGGACGCCCGGGGCCGGCCGGTCCGGCGCCTTCCACTTGTCCCTGCTCCCCAGCACCCCGTCTCCGCCCCGCCGCGTCGTCCTGGCCGGAAAAGGTCAGTACGGCCGAAATGGTTGCGGGCCCGCGGCCCGTCGAGCACGATGCAGTCACTGGTCCACGCGGTGCACCCCCCGGCGCCGCGGCCCGGTTCCGGCGCTGCCCTGACGCCGGGCCGGGGATGCGAAGGGCCCTGCGGAAACGTCTCCGCAGGGCCCTTCGCCGTGTCCGGGGGCGGGTCAGCCGTGGCGGCCCGGGCGGCGGCGCCGGGCGCCGATGACGACCGCGGCGCCGGCGGCCACGGCGGCGGCCGCGGCGGCGGCCAGCGTCCGGGCGTCCGAGCCGGTGTGGGCCAGGTCGCCGCCGGGCGCGGTCGCGGTGGCGGTCGGCGTCGCGGACGGGGTGGTGGTGGGCGTGGCCGAGGGGGTCGGGGAGGCCGAGGCACTGGCCGAAGGCGACGGCGAGGAGCCGGGGGCCGGGACGGAGTGCGTGCTGTTGAGCACCACGGCCGCGGTGTTGTTCGCCTTCTTGGTGTCGAAGGGCAGCGGGGCCAGGACCGGACCCGGCTGCCAGCCGCCGACCGAGACCGAGCCCTTGGCGTCGGCGACCACCCGGTCGACCGTCAGCTCGAAGGGGAAGGCGACCTTCTCCTTGTCGAGGATGGTGTAGTCGGTCGCGCAGCGGTAGCGCGGAGCGCCGAGCTGCTGCTGGCGCTGGGTGCCGTCGGTGTTGGTGGCCGAGCAGCCGGCCGGCTTCTTGGTGACGCGGGCGCCGGCCGGCACCTTGAAGTCCACCAGCGCGATGGATTCCGCGGAGCGGTAGTAGATCCAGGCCGGGCCCCGGTTGCGGAAGCCGACCGAGGCCTTGACCGTCTCGCCGGCCTTGCCCTTGAGGGCGAGCGCGGTGGCCGCGAAGTCGGCGGTGTTGGGGGTCTTGAAGTCCGCCTCCCGCTCGTTGTCACCCGGGTCGAGGTCGCCGCCGGCGCCGTAGCCGGCCGGGGTGGCCGGGGCCCGCTTCAGCTCCAGCCGGTGCGCACCGGCGGCGCCGGTGGCCCGCAGCGCGGAGCGGTCGGCCGGACCGGCCTCGCGGATCTTGTAGAGGAAGACGTCGTACCAGGCCCGGCTGGTGGCGCGCAGGTGCAGGGGCGCGTCCAGCTCGTAGAGGTAGCCGGCGTCGAAGGAGCCGGTGAAGGTGCAGACGGTGGTGCCGAAACCGCGGCCGTCCGCGCTCCGGTCGGGGCGGTAGGCGCAGTTGTCGTACTTCTCGACGAACTCCAGGCCGCGGCTGTGCATCAGCTCCAGCACCACGCCCTTGGCGGCGCGGGTGCCCTTGTTCGCGAAGGCGATGGGGGTGGCCTGGCGCTGGCCGACCTTCATCGTGTTCTTGAGCTTGAGGCGCTGCATCACCAGGTCGGGGCCGCCGACCGTGACGTTCGAGGTGAACGGCTTGAAGGTGATGCCGGGCGCCTTGCCGGTCACCTTGATGGCGCCGTGCTGGCCCTTCTTGCTGCCCTTGGCAGCCTTCAGCTGGAGGCTCACCACGCCGGTCAGCCCCGGCGGGATCTCGTAGCCGGTGCAGACCAGGCGCGCGCCGTCGCGGGCGCAGTCCGCCCCGTCCTCGGCCGTGACGTCCGCGATGCCCTTGAGCGCGCTCAGGTCGAAGGTGAGCGCGTACCGGCCGCTGAACCCCTTCGACGTCGGGGTCTCGACGGTGAAGTCGGCCCTCGCCGCCTTGGCGGTGCCGGAGGCGGCGTACGGCCGCAGAGCGACCTCGGAGAGCCCGCCCACCACGTAGTCGGGGGTGCCGGCGGCCTGCGCGGGGGTGGTCAGCCCGAGGGCCACGAGGCCCGCCGCGGCCAGCAGGGAGATTCGTCTCATGACCGCTTCGACCTTCGAATATCGAACGAGGTTGCGCATTCCGAGATCACGAATTGGGGACGATGCCCCGAGCCCGAGGGGTATGTGACCTGGATCACAACGGAATTCCGGGATCCGGTGCACAACCATCGCCCGCCCGAGCGAGTCACATTGGGGGTACCACCCAGCGGTAGCTGGGGGCGGATCCAACGCTTCGGCATCGGATCCCGCTCGACCGCGAGGGGCTGCACCAGGAGGGGGGTGCAGCCCCTTTCGTCGTCCGCAGGGGCCCTACTCGGCACCCTCGGCGCGCTTGGGGACCTCGGGTACGGCCAGGAAGGGCAGCCGCAGCGCCCCGAAGGCCTCCTTCGGCACGGCCGGCGCGGCCGGCTCCACCGCGGCCAGCCGGACGTACTCCCCGCCCTGCTCCGGCCGCCGGTCCGCCTCGCCCTTGTTGGGCCAGAAGGACATCGCGCGCTCCGCCTGCGCCGTGATGGTCAGCGACGGGTTGACGCCGAGGTTCGCGGAGACCGCCGAACCGTCGACCACCGAGATCCCCGGGTGCCCGTACAGCCGGTGGTAGGGGTCGACCACGCCCTCCGCGGCCGAGCCGCCGATCGGGCAGCCGCCCAGGAAGTGCGCGGTCAGCGGGGTGCCCATCAGCTCGCCCACGTTGCTGCCCGGGAAGCCGTTGATCTCCTCGGCGAGCAGGGTCGCGGCCTGTGTCGCCTCCGCGATCTGGGTCGGGTTCGGGGCGCCGTGCCCCTGCCGGGCGGTGAGCAGGCCCTTCCCGATCCCGCCCGGCTTGCGGTAGGTGGTCAGGGAGTTGTCCAGGGACTGCATCACCAGGCCGATGATGGTCCGCTCCGACCAGCGCCGGTTCGAGAGCGAGCGCAGCATCTGCAGCGGGTGCTTGGCGGTCCGCCCGAACCAGGCCGCCACCCGGTGCTTGTGGTACGGCACCTGGAGGACCGTCATGAAGCCCATGGCGTTGGAGCCCTTGCCGTAGCGCACCGGCTCGATGTGCGTGTCGGCGTTGGGGTGCACCGAGGAGGTGATCGCCACGCCCCGGGTGAAGTCCGCCGGCCCGCCGTGCTTGCGGCGGTAGCGGCGGTCGTCGGTCTGCGCGCCGACCAGGCCCTCCGAGTTGGTCCGGGTCAGCTCGCCCAGCCGCTGCGACAGCCGGGGCAGCTCGCCCCGGTCCTTCATCGCGTGCAGCAGGGTCTGGGTGCCGTACGTCCCCGCCGCGACGACCACGTACCGGGCGCGCAGCACCTGCGCCGCGCCCTTGCGGCGGTCGTCGGTGGGGACGGTGCGGACCCGGTAGCCGCCCTCGGGGTGCTCGGAGAGCGCGGTGACGGTGGTCATGGGGCGGATCTGAGCCCCGGCCTTCTCCGCCAGGTGCAGGTAGTTCTCGTTGAGGGTGTTCTTCGCGCCGTGCCGGCAGCCGGTCATGCACTCCCCGCACTCGGTGCAGGCCTTGCGGGCGGGGCCCGCGCCGCCGAAGTACGGGTCGGGCACCTCCGCGCCGGGCCGCACCTTCGGCTGGCCCTCGGCGTCCTCGCCGTCGCCGAAGAACACGCCGACCGGAGCCATGTGGAAGCTGTCGCCCACGCCCATCTTCTCGGCGGCGGCCTTCAGGTGGACGTCCGAGGGGGTCATGGTCGGGTTGAGCCGGACCCCGAGCATCCGCTTGGCCTGGTCGTAGTACGGGGCCAG
This sequence comes from Streptomyces sp. NPDC089919, assembly GCF_040684615.1. Classification (NCBI taxonomy): domain Bacteria; kingdom Bacillati; phylum Actinomycetota; class Actinomycetes; order Kitasatosporales; family Streptomycetaceae; genus Streptomyces; species Streptomyces sp. NPDC089919. The sequence goes on along the minus strand of NZ_JBFBGK010000054.1, from coordinate 25,188 downwards.
CTCCTCCTGCCAGTCGGTGATCGAGGACCACTGGCGGTCCTGGAAGAAGGCCGGCGGCGGGACGTAGAGGGTGTTGGCGTAGTTGAGCGAGCCGCCGCCGACCCCGGCGCCGGCCAGCACCATGACGTTGCCCAGCAGGTGGATGCGCTGGATGCCGTACAGGCCGAGGGCCGGCGCCCACAGGTAGTTGCGCAGGTCCCAGGAGTTCTTGGGCAGGGTCTCGCGGGTGAAGCGCCGGCCGGCCTCCAGCACGCCGACCCGGTAGCCCTTCTCCGTCAGCCGCAGGGCCGAGACCGAGCCGCCGAAGCCCGATCCGATGACGATGACGTCGTAGTCGTACCCGTCGTCCATCACGGCCCCCTATCGCATCCGCAGCGCCTTCATGACCCGCAGGCTGCGGGTCATGAAGGCGGCGTACGCGTCGTCGGACATGCCCAGCGAGGGCGCCATCGGCAGCAGCCGCTGGTGCGCCACGGTCTGGGCCTCGGTGTACTTGAGGATGCCCTCGGAGCCGTGCCGGCGGCCGAGGCCGGAGTCCTTCATGCCGCCCATGGGCGACTGGACGCTGCCGTAGGCGGGGGCGTAGCCCTCGTTGATGTTGACGGTGCCGGTGCGCAGCCGGGCGGCGACCTGGTGCCCGCGCCTGGCGTCCTTGGTCCACACGCTGGCGTTGAGGCCGTAGGGCGTCGCGTTGGCCTGCGCGATCGCCTCGTCCTCGTCCGTGAAGCGGTAGATCGAGACGACCGGGCCGAAGGTCTCCTCGGCGCAGACCGCCATCGGGGCCTCGACCCCGTCGAGGATGGTGGGCTCGTAGAAGAGCGGGCCGATGTCCGGCCGGGCGACGCCGCCGGCGACCAGCTTGGCGCCCTTCTCGACGGCCTCGTCGACGTGCCGGCGGACGGTCTCCAGCTGGCGCTCGCCCACCAGGGAGCCCATGTCCGCGCCGTAGGCGAGGGCGCTGCCCAGCCGCATGGCCTTGGTGCGGGCCGCGAAGCGGGCGGTGAACTCGTCCGCGATCGAGGCGTGGACGTACAGCCGCTCGATGGAGATGCAGAGCTGGCCGGCGGAGGAGAAGCAGGCCCGCACGGCGCCCGCGGCGGCCTTCTCGACGTCCGCGTCGCGCAGGACGAGCATGGCGTTCTTGCCGCCGAGCTCGAGGGAGACGCCGACCAGCCGGGCGGCGGCGCCCTGCGCGACCTCCCGGCCGGTACGGGTGGAGCCGGTGAAGGAGACGTAGTCGGCGTGCCGGACCACCTCGGGGCCGACCACCGGGCCCTCGCCCAGCACCACCTGGAAGACCTCGGCGGGCAGCCCGGCCTCGATCAGCAGGTCCCGGGCCCACAGCGCGGTCAGCGCGGTCTCGGTGTCCGGCTTCATCACCACGGCGTTGCCGGCGACGAAGGCGGGCAGCGCGTCGCCGACCGACAGCTCCAGCGGGTAGTTCCAGGGCGCGATCTGGCCGACCACGCCGCGCGGCTGGCGCAGCTCGGTGACCTTGGTGAGGGTGGGCATGGCGCCGGCGTGGCCCTTGGGGCGCAGGTACGCCGGGGCCTTGCGGCCGTAGTGGCGGGCCGCGACGGCCACCGCCTGGACCTCTTCGTGGGCGTGCAGCCGGGCCTTGCCGGTCTCCAGCTGGATGAGGTCCAGCACCTCGGCCTGGCGGGCCAGGACCAGGTCGTGGAAGCGGAGCAGGACCGCGGCCCGGGCGCGGGCCGGCAGCGCGGCCCAGGCGGGCTGCGCGGCGCGGGCCCGGTCGAAGGCCCCGGCCACGTCCTCGGGGGTGGACTCGGGCAGGTCGGCCAGCTTCTCCCCGGTGAAGGGGGTGTGGTTCGCGGTCCGACCGGAGCCGGCCACACCGCGGGTGAGGCGGGCGACCAGATCGGGGGTGACGACGTCGGCTGCGGTGCGAACGCCTGCCGGTGTGGGTGCCACGGGATTGGTGGGGGCCGGGGCCTGCGAGTCCGTCATGGCGGTGAGCGTATGACGATCGCCCGCCTTTGGGTACCCGCCGGTAACCATATTTTGCCTACGCTGCCAGCATTCACTGGCGCGTACCGGCCGCACCCCCGTGGAAGCCCCTGCTCAGCGGCCCTCCGGGGCGGCCGTCAGCGCGGCTGCCAGTACCTCAGGACGATGTCGAACTGGTCCCGGGTGGTGTCCCAGTCCTTCTCCGGGCCGGACATGTAGAGCGCGTACTCGGTGCCGTCCTCGGCCACGTACATCTGGTCGATGGCCCGCCGCGGACCCGGGTGGTCCTTCCGCTCCAGCCAGGAGAACTCCCAGATCGCCGCGTCCGTCTGCCCGCGGAAGGTGTTCGGGTGCGGGGCGGTGATCCGCCGGTACTGCGGCAGCCGGGTCCTGACCGTGTTCTCCACGTCCAGCACGTGCAGGTACGGGTTCTCGAAGTCGGGCGTGGTGTCGCTGCTCAGCCGGATCCGGTGCTTGCCGTTGTCGGGGGTGTAGTCGATCTGGTCGCCGTCCATCCGCCGCTTCCAGCCCACCGGCACGGCCAGCGTGAAGCCCGCCGGGTCGGTGACCCGCCGCCAGCCGGCCGGCACCGCGCCCTGCGCCGGGCCGTCCGTGGTGGTCACCGGGGTGCCGCCGCCCTTGGCGTCGCGGCCGTCCTGGCCGGCGTCCCGGTCCCGGCCGTCGGCGTACTTGAGGGCCGCGAAGGCCACCCCGCCGCCGACCAGCGCGGCCACCAGGGCCACCACCGCCACCCGCCGGATCCGGCCGCCCTCGGCACCGGACCGGCCCCGGCCGCGCCCCCGCCCGCCCGGCCCCGGGACCGCCGGAGCCGGCGCGCCCTCGCGGACGAACTCGTGCCCCTCGGGCAGCCGGGCCGTGCCGCCCGGCTCGGCCGGCGGTCCGACCGTGACCCGCTGGGTGGGCACGTACGCGTGCGCCGACCGCGGCTCGCGGCCCTCCATCGCCTCCAGCAGCATCCGCTCGGCCTCGGCCGCGCCCGGCCGCTCCCCCGGCTCCTTGCGCAGCAGGGCCGCGATGACCGGGCCCAGCGCGCCGGCCTGCCGGGGCGGCGGCGGCTCGTCGTTGACCACGGCCGCCAGGCTGGAGATCGGCGAGGTACGGCGGAACGGCGACCGGGCCTCGACGGCCGTGTACAGGGTGGCGCCCAGCGACCACAGGTCGGAGGCCGGGTCGGGAGCGCCGCCGGTGACCCGCTCGGGGGCCAGGTAGTCGATGGAGCCGACCAGTTCACCGGTCCGGGTGATGGAGGAGTCGCCCTCGATCGCCGCGATGCCGAAGTCCGTGAGCAGCACCCGGCCGTCCTTGGCCAGCAGGACGTTGCCCGGCTTGACGTCCCGGTGCAGCACGCCGACCGCGTGGGCGGCCCGCAGCGCGCCGAGGACGTGCAGGCCGATCCGGGCGGCCTCGCGCGGGTCGATGTGGCCGGCCGCCTTGGCCGCGTCGGCGAGCGAGGGACCGTCGACGTACTCCATCACGATCCAGGGCCGGTCGTCGTGTTCGAGGACGTCGTGGACGGTGACCACGGCCGGGTGCTGGATCCGGGCGGCGGCCCGGGCCTCCTTGCGGGTCCGCTCGACCAGCACGGCCCGGTCGGCCTCCGCGACGTACAGACCCGCCGTCAGTTCCTTGACGGCCACGATCCGGTGCAGCAGTTCGTCGTGCGCGCGCCAGACCTTGCCCATGCCACCGCTGCCGATGGGCTCGCCGAGCCGGTAACGGCCCGCCAGTACCGAGCCCGCGCCTGTCCTGTGTTCCACGAATTCCCGCCGCTCTGTGCCTTCGGGGTCAGATTACGGAGCGAAGTCGCCGCCGGGGTACCACGAAGGGCCTGCGAGACCGCACTGTGACGGAACTGTCGGCTTAGCGCGTGACCCGGTAACTGGCCGTGGCCCGCTCGTAGATCTCGGTGACCTTGTCGCGTCCGGAGTCCGGTCCGATGACCAGCAGGACGTGGTACCGGCCACCGGAGACGTAGACGCGGTTGCGGGCGTACACGGAGCGTCCGCTGCCGTCGGTCCACGAGTACTGCCCTTCGGCCATCTTCCGGCTGCCGACGGTGATTTCCCGGACCCCGGTCTGGCTGCCCCAGCTGCTGCTGCGGACCGGTTCCAGCTCGCGCTCCTTGTCCCGCTGGTAGCCGAGTGGGTCCCCGGCACCGGCCGCCGGATCGCGGCCCGGTACGACGATCAGCTCGTAGTCGCCGTCGGAGTAGCGGACCTGGCCGCTGTCGTTGAGCGGCCGCCGCTGCCAGCCCTTGGGGACCGCCACCTCGAAGCCCTCGGTGTCCTTGCTGACGGTGTATCCGGCGCCCGGATCGGCGGGCGTGGCCGGGGCGGTGGTCTGCGGCTGGGTACCCGAACCCGACTGCTTCGGCGAGGGCGCGGGGCTGGGACGGGCCGGCGGCGCCGAGGAGGCCGGGGCCTGCTGCGGGGTGGCCGCCGGACCCACGTCCTTGGCGGTGGGCTCGGACTTGGGCATGAAGACCAGGGCGTACCCGACGAACCCGGCCATCACCAGCAGCACCGCCAGCAGCAGGGTGCGGCCCAGGGACCGGGCCGGCCGGCGGGGCGCGGCGGCCGGGCGGGCCGGCCTGGGCGCCTTGGCCTCCCTGGGCTCCCTGGTACGGGGCTCCTTGGGCGGGCGCCGTTCCTTGGGCGCGCGGGGGGACTTGGGGGGCGGGGCCTGCCGGTGCCGGCCGTGCTGCGCGGCGGCGGCCTCGCGGGCCGCCCGGCGGCGCCGCACCAGCTCGCCGCGGCGGCGGACGATCGGCAGCTTGGTGGCGTCCGGCGCGGGCAGCGGCACCGCGCGGACGCCCGCGTCCGGCTCGGGCGCGGACCGCACCAGCGAGCGCAGCCAGCCGCGCAGCTCCTCGAAGTCGGGTCGCTCGGTGGGGTCCTGACGCAGCAGGGACTCCACGACCGGGCGCAGCGGGCCGCACTCCTCGGCGAAGGCGGGCGGCTCGGAGCAGACCAGCTCGACCAGTTCGGCGGCGCTGTCCTCGGGGTAGGGGGCGTGGCCCTGGACGGCCCGGTACAGCAGCGCGCCCAGCGCCCACAGGTCGGTCGCGGGCCCGACCGGCGCCGCCAACTGCCAGTTCTCGTGCACCGCGACGGCCTGCTCCGGCGCCCACCGCTCGGTCACCGCGCCGACCACGTTGATCCGCGTCTGCCGGGCCCGCTCGGCGGCGAGCGGGGTGACGGCGGCGGGGGCGGGACGTGCGGTACCGCCGGCGGTGGCTTGGGCGGGTGCTTCCCCGTGGCCGGGCGCTTCTGCGTGGCCCGCGGCCCGGCCCTGGCCCGGGACTCCGGCGGGCCGGCCGGCGCGCTGCCCATCGCCGGTGCCATGGCCGTTGGCCGGCCCGGCGCCCGGCCCGCGGTCGGTACGGGGGGCTCCGCCGGGGGCGTCGTACGGCCCGGGCCGGGCCTCGCCCCGGCCGGGCCCGGCGGCTCCGGACCCCGGCGGACCGGCGGCCGGTGCGTACCCCTGCGGCAACGCGGGCCGCGCGGGCAACGCCGGCAACCCCGCCCGCTCCGGCCCCCGTCCGGCCTCCCCGGCCGTAGCCGGGGCGACCCCGCCGGCCGGCCCCGCCCCGTCGGGGGACGGCTGGGCGGCCGGGCCGGGCGGCAGGCTGCGCGGGGTCGCGCCGTGCCAGGGGGCGGGCGCGGCCGGCCGGTCGTCGGGGCCGCCGCCGTACGGGTACGAGTAGCCCTGCGGGAGGTTGGAGCCCTGGGGGCGCGGCGGTTCGGGGGCGGCGATCCGGCGGGTGGCCGCGGCCTGGGTGCCCGCCCGGTAGGCGGCGATGGCCCCGGCCCGGGCGGTCGCCTTGAGGTCGGCCCCGCCGGGGGTCGCGTAGCCCGGCGCCACGGTGGGCGCCTGGGCCGCCGCGGCCTGCCCGGGCACCTGGCCCGGGGCCCCGGCCGGCCCGGCTCCGGGCCCCTGCCCGGCCCCCGGCGGCCCGCCCGCACGACCGGAGCCCGGTCCCGGCCGGGCCTCCGGCAGCCCGCCTGCGCCGTCCCTGCCGGCATGCGCGTCACCGGACCCCTGGTCCGGCCAGGAACCCGGCAGCACCCCCGTGTCCCCGCCGCCACGACCGGACTCCGCGGCACCCGGACCCTGCGCCGGCACCTGCTCCGGCCAGGCACCCGGCAGCACACCGGTGTCCCCGCCGCCAGGGGCGGAGTCCGCAGCGGGGGAACCCTGTGCCGGCCAGGCGCCCGTGCCCGGGTCGTACGACGCGCCCGGTGCGGACCCGCGGCCCGGCTGGACCGGGGTACGGCCCGGCGGCAGCGCCGCCGCACGGCCCGGGGCGCCCGCGGGGCGCGGACCGCGGGCCGCGGGCGGGGCGCCGGCGGGCTCCGGCGGCGGGGCCGGGGACGGGTCCGCCGGCGGGACCGGGTCGTAGCCGCAGAGGGCCTCCTCCGCGGCGCCGGCGGCGAGGCCGGTGAGGACGACCCGGCCGTCCTCGCAGACCAGCACGGTCCGGACGGTGATGTTGCGGTGGGTCCAGCCGTGCGCGTGCAGCACCCGCAGCGCGGTCAGCACGTCGGAGGCGACCTCGGCCGCGCGGTAGGGGTTCATCGGGCGGTCCGCTATCAGCGCCGCCAGCGGCCGGGCGACGACCAGTTCGCTCACGATCCAGAGCGAGCCGCCCTCGGCGAAGACGTCGAAGACCTGGTCCAGCCGCGGGTGGTCGGGTATCCGGGCGGCCGCCTGGGCGGCCTCGATCGCCCGCCGCACGCCCGGGTCCGCGGGCCGCCGGGTCGCCCCGCGGGGCGCCGGCGGGACCGCCCGCCCGTCCGCCTCCAGCAGCTCGGCGTCCACGACCTCCGGCAACGGCACCTGCCGGACCAGCACTTCCTGCCCGCTGTGGGTGTCGAAGGCCCGGGTCTCGACCAGCTCGTACGCGTCGGAAGGGGGCAGCGGCAGACGGTAGCGGTCGGCGAGCACCCTTCCCGCGTACTCCTCCACGACGCCTACCCCCTAGTGCCGTTCCCCCGTCACCGCTCCCTCACGATACGTCGCGCGGTCCCCTCGCGTCGCGGGGTCCGGCGAGGTCAGCCGGTCAATTGCCGGGCGGGCGGGCGCCGGTGGGAGGGGCGGGGAACGGATCCGGTCAGTCGAGCGGCTTGAACGTGCCGAAGGCGGTGTCCCGCAGGGTGGTGCACTCCGCGCCGTCCCACTCGGCCGACGGGCAGGTGATCATGATGGCGTAGCCGTGCGTGGCGTCGACCTTGAAGCCGCGGTTGAGCACCCGCATCCGCACGCCGTGCTCGGTGCGCTCGAACTCCCAGTCCGCGGTGGTGGGGTAGTTCCGGTAGTTCATGACCTTGAGGCCGAGCTGCTTGTAGCCGTTGCTCTGGGCCCGGACGGCCATGGCCAGTTCGGCCCAGGCCAGCTTGGCGTCGTCCGTGGGGTTCTTGTTGTAGTCGACCTGGACCCGCGGGTAGCCGCCGTCGCGGTTGTATATGCCGCCGGAGTTGCGGCCGGCGACCGCGTTGCGGGAGAAGTCCGCGGGCAGGGCCATGGAGAAGTGGAAGCGCGCGTCGGTGACGGTGGCGTATCCGGCGGGCAGCGCGCCGCCGGTCCCGTCGCCGCCCTGGGAGCCGCCCTTGCTCCCGTCCTTGCTCCCGTCCTGGGAGCCGTCCTTCGCGCCGTCCTTCGACCCGTCCTGGGAGCCGGTCGCGGAGCCGTCGCCGGTGGCGCCCGTCGCGCCACCCGGCTCGGTGCCGCCCGTGGTGCCCGGTGCGCTGCCCCCGGCGGACCGCGCGGGGGTGGGGCCGGCGGAGTGCCCGGTGCCCTTGCTCTGCCCGCCGGTCGGCTCGTCGTCGCCGCTGACGGCCCAGGCGATGACGCCCCCGATGAGCGCGAGGACCGCGATCACGGCCACGATCGCCAGGGCGATGGTCTGCCGTGACATCACGTCGGTCAGCGGCGCGGCCACCGGCCGCCGGGGCCCGGGGTCCGGGGAGGCCACCGGCGCCGCCTTGGGCCGCGGCTCGGGCTTGGTCTGGGGCTTGTTCTGGGGCTTGTTCTTGGTCCGGGGCTTGAACAGCGGCTGCTTGGGCGTGGCCGGCAGCACCGGGGCGGCCGGGGTGCGCAGCTGCTCCGGGACCGGCGGCAGCGCGATCACCCGGGTCTCGTCGGCCGGCGGCTCCGGCTCGGGCTCGGGCATGTCGATGACGGCGTTCAGCAGGGTGCGGGCGCCGGGGTCGTCGAGCCGGGTGGCGGGGTCCTTGTCCAGCAGGCCGTAGATGACGTCCGTGAGCAGCGGGCCGGCGTTCTTCGGCGGGTCCACCGGCTCGGTCATCACCGCGGTGAGGGTGGCCAGCGCGGAGCCCTTGTCGTACGGCGGGGTGCCCTCGGTGGCCGCGTACAGCAGGCCGCCCAGCGACCACATGTCGGCCGGCGGGCCGGGCTTCTGGCCGCGGGCCCGCTCGGGCGAGATGTAGGAGGGGGCGCCGACGAGCATGCCGGTGGAGGTGACCGAGGGGTCGCCCTCGACCTGCGCGATACCGAAGTCGGTCAGGACGACCCGGCCGGTGTCGGCGATCAGGACGTTGGAGGGCTTCACGTCGCGGTGCAGGATGCCCTGGCTGTGCGCGGCGCGCAGCACGTCGAGCACGGCGAGACCGACCTCGGCCGCCCGGCGGGGCGTCAGCGGGCCCTTCTCCCGGATGACTTCGGCGAGCGAGGCGCCCTCGATGAGCTCCATGACGATCCACGGGCGGCCGTCGTCGTCGACCACGTCGAAGACGGTCACGGCGCCGTCGCTGCGGATCCGCGCGATGGCCTTGGCCTCGCGGAGGGTACGGGTGACCAGGCGGCGCTTCTCGTCCTCGTCCACGCCGGAGGAGAAGCGGAGTTCCTTGATGGCGACGGTGCGGCCCAGGGTCTCGTCGACCGCCCGCCAGACCGTGCCCATGCCGCCCTTGCCGAGCACCCGGCCCAGCCGGTACCGCCCGGCGAGCAGGCTGCCCTCGAGGTCGCCCTCGCCGCGCTCGCGCGCCTCCCGGGCCCGCACTCCGGCCGCCGCCGACGCGCCGCCGCCGCGCGGAGCCGCCGTCCCGCCGCCGCGCGTGCCCCCGCCCGCCTCGGACTTGGTCTTCGCCACCTCGGGCTTGGCGCCGGCGTCCGCCGTCTTGGGAGCCGCCGCCTCGGGCCTGGACCCGGCCGCGTCGGACGCGGTCTGCGGCACCCCGGGCTTGGTACCGGCCGCGCCGGACTTGGTGCCGGCCGCCTCGGACTCGGGCGCGGCCACCTCGGACTTGGCGCCGACCGCCGCCCTGGGCTTGGCCAGCGGCACCCCGCCGCGCTTGGGGGCGGCGGACCCGGCTTCGCGCTCGGGGGCGGCGGACTCGGCGTCGCCCTTGGCGGGCGCGGGCGCACCGGTCCCGGTGGCACCGGCGGCGGAGCCCGCCGGGGCGCCGGCCTCGGCGGGGGCCTCCGCGGGCTCCGCGGCGGCGTCCGGGCCGGACTTCCCGGCTTCCGTACCCGGCTTCGCGCCGGCGTCCGCTCCGGACCGCACGCCGGACTTCTGCGCGGGCACCGCCGGGCGGGGCGGTTCCGCGGGGGCCGGACCGGCGTCGGACACGCCGTCCGCAAGGGCATCCGGCTTGCGGGTGTGCTCCGGCTTCGACATGCGTCCCCTCAACGATCGTGCCGCCTGCTCCGGGCGTCCCCGGCGGTTCTCCGGGGCGCACGGCAACCCGCCCCGGCAGGAACCTTATTGTTCCTCACTCCGGCACGGACGGGTGTCCCGGGTCCGCGGTTCCCACCGGCACCGCGAACCGCGGGACCCGACGGCCCGGCGGCCACCCCCCGCACCCCTACAGCGGCACGATGTCCGGCGCCCCCAACCGGGCCGCGTCCGCGGTCTGGTCGTCCGGCTGGCGCTGCGACTCCCGCTCCGCCTGCACCCGCTTCTCGTAGTGCTCGACCTCCCGGTCCACCTGCCCCGCGTCCCACCCCAGCACCGGCGCCATCAGCTCCGCGCACTCCCGGGCGCAGCGGGTGCCCCGGTCGAAGGTCTCGATCGAGATCCGGGTCCGCCGGGTCAGGACGTCGTCGAGGTGCCGGGCGCCCTCGTGGGAGGCGGCGTAGACGACCTCCGCGCGCAGGTAGTCCTCCGCCCCCGCCAGCGGCTGCCCCAGGGAGGGGTCGGCCGCCACCATGTCGAGCAGTTCCTCCGTCAGGGAGCCGTAGCGGTTGAGCAGATGCTCGACCCGCGCGACGTGCAGTCCGGTGCGGGCCGCGATCCGGGCGCGGGCGTTCCACAAGGCCTTGTAGCCCTCCGCCCCGACCAGCGGGACGTCTTCCGTGACGCAGTCGGCCACCCGCTGGTCGAGGCCGTGCACCGCCTCGTCCACCGCGTCCTTGGCCATCACCCGGTAGGTCGTGTACTTGCCGCCGGCCACCACCACCAGCCCGGGCGCGGGGTGCGCGACGGTGTGCTCGCGCGAGAGCTTGCTGGTGGCGTCCGACTCGCCGGCCAGCAGGGGCCGCAGGCCCGCGTAGACGCCCTGGACGTCCTCCCGGGTCAGCGGGACGGCCAGCACGGAGTTGACGTGCTCGAGGAGGTAGTCGATGTCCGCGCTGGAGGCGGCCGGGTGGGCCTTGTCGAGGTCCCAGTCGGTGTCGGTGGTGCCGACGATCCAGTGCCGGCCCCAGGGGATCACGAAGAGCACGGACTTCTCCGTCCGCAGGATCAGTCCGGTGGCGGAGTGGATCCGGTCCTTGGGTACGACCAGATGGATGCCCTTGCTCGCCCGGACGTGGAACTGCCCGCGCTCCCCGATCAGCGCCTGGGTGTCGTCGGTCCACACGCCGGTGGCGTTGACGATCTGCTTGGCGCGGATCAGGTACTCGCCGCCCGCCTCGACGTCCTGCACCTTCGCCCCGACCACCCGCTCGCCCTCGCGCAGGAAGCCGGTCACCCGGGCCCGGTTGGCCGCCAGCGTGCCGTACGCCGCGGCGGTGCGGACCAGGGTCGCGACGTACCGCGCGTCGTCCATCTGGGCGTCGTAGTACTGGAGGGCGCCGACCAGGGCGTCCTTGCGCAGGCAGGGCGCCACCCGCAGGGCCCGCTTGCGGGTGAGGTGGCGGTGCACCGGCAGGCCCCGGCCGTGCCCGCTGGAGACCGACATCGCGTCGTACAGCGCCACGCCCGAGCCGGCGTACAGCCGCTCCCAGCCCTTGTGCTGGAGCGGGTAGAGGAACGGCACCGGCTTGACCAGGTGCGGGGCCAGCCGCTCGAGCAGCAGCCCGCGCTCCTTCAGCGCCTCGCGGACCAGCGCGAAGTCCAGCATCTCCAGATAGCGGAGGCCGCCGTGGATGAGCTTGCTGGAGCGGCTGGAGGTGCCCGAGGCCCAGTCCCGGGCCTCGACCAGGCCGGTGGCCAGGCCCCGGGTGGCCGCGTCCAGCGCGGTCCCGGCGCCGACCACCCCCGCGCCGACCACGAGCACGTCCAGCTCCCGCTCCGCCATCCGGGCGAGCGCCTCCGCGCGCTGCGCGGGTCCCAGAGTCGCTGTCCTCACCGCTGCCTCCCGTCGGTCGGGGTGATCACGCGCCGCTTCCCACCCCGACGATTCTGACCGTGTGTCCACCGGTCGGCCACTGCCTGTGGACAACACACGCGTGGCCACCATCCCACAATGCGGCATATCGGTCATATATACGCCTAGTCTGACATAGCGCCAGGTCCCTTCGTCCACAGGACTTGCGCGCCCCGCCACCTCCGGTTATGGAAGGACGGCCTCCCCATGCCCGCTGACCTCGCCGTCATCGGCCTCGGCCACCTCGGCCTGCCGCTCGCCCAGGCCGCGGTCGCCGCGGGGATCGAGACGGTCGGCTACGACACCGGCCCCGCGACCGACAGCACGCTCACCGCCGCGGACATCCGCCGGATGTCCGCCGCCGGCTTCCGGGTCGCCACCGACCCGGCCGAGCTCGGCCGCGTCCGCACCGCCGTCATCTGCGCCCCTACCCCGCTGGGCGCCGACCAGACCCTCGACCTCACCGCGGTCGGCGAGGCGGCCCGGGCGCTGGCCGCCCGGCTGCGCCCGCACACCACGGTCATCCTGGAGTCCGCCGCCTACCCCGGGGTCACCGAGGACCACCTGCGACCGATCCTCGAGTCGGGCTCCGGGCTGCGGGCCGGCCGCGACTTCCACCTCGCCTACTCCCCCAGCCGGCTCGACCCGGGCAGCCGCACCCACGGCTTCGCCAACACCCCCAAGGTGATCGGGGGGCTCACCCCCGCCTGCACCGAGTCCGCCGCCGCCTTCTACGCCCGGCTGAGCGACAAGGTCGTCCGGGCCCGGGGGCTGCGCGAGGCCGAGACCGTCCACCTGCTGGAGACCAACTTCCGGCACGTCAACATCGCCCTGGTCAACGAGATGGCGGTGCTCTGCCACGAGCTGGGCGTGGACGTCTGGGACGTCATCCGCTGCGCCGAGACGAAGCCGTACGGCTTCCAGGCCTTCCGCCCCGGCCCCGGCGTCGGCGGCCACGGCGTCCCGCTCGACCCCGGCTGCCTGCCGGTGCCCGCCCGCACCCCGGGCCACCCGCTGCGCATGGTCGGCCTGGCCCAGGAGGTCAACAACCGGATGCCGCAGTACGTCATCCAGCGCTGCGCCGCCCTCCTCAACGAGCACGGCAAGTCGGCCCGCGGCGCCCGGGTCCTGCTGCTGGGCGTCACCTACAAGGCGGACCTGGCCGACCAGCAGGGCTCCCCGGCCCGCGAGATCGCCTCCCGGCTGCGCGACCTGGGCGCGCTGGTCAGCTACCACGACCCGTACGTGAGCGGCTGGCGGGTCCGCGACCAGCCGGTGCCGCGCGCCGACTCCCTCTACGAGGCCGCCGCCCACGCCGACCTGACGATCCTGCTCCAGCACCACCGCACCTACGACCTCCAAGGCCTGGCGGTCAAGGCGCAGTTGCTGCTGGACACCCGCGGAGCCACCCCGGTGGGGGCGGCGCACCGGCTCTGACCGGCCCTTGTGGGCCGGTGGAAACCCCTCCTGCGGGCCACGAGCCCCCTGCTAGCCTTCGGCGACCTTCGTCGTACGCGCGTCCGAGGGACGCGGGGACCGCAGATTCCTGGGGGGATGTCTCCAATGTCCGAGCCCGTTCCGCCGCACCAGCCGCACCACGCCCCGCAGCACCACCAGCCGCACCACCCGCCGCACGTCCCCCCGGCGACGGCGCCCCCGGCGGCCGGCTTCGGCGCCGCTCCCGCGCCCTTCGACCCGGCCGCCGCCCAGGCCCTCGACCCGACCGCGCCCCCGGCCCAGGCGTACGCGGCACCGCCCGCGCCCCCGGTGTACGCGGCACCGCCCGCGCCCGCCGGCATACCGGGCCCGGGTGCCCCCTTCGCCCCGCCGACCGCCCCCGCCCCGGCCGCCCGGCCGTCCCGCCCGCTGCTCGGCATCCTCGCCACCCTCGTGACGGCCCTGGCCACCGCCGGGCTCTACGGCTGGGTGATCGGCCTGATCAACCACCAGATCGGCTTCGTCGCGGTGCTCCTCGGCGCGCTGATCGGCGTGGTGGCCGGCCGCGTCGGCGGCCCGGGCCGGGCGGCTCCGCTGGTCGCCGCGGTCCTCGCCATGGCCTCGGTGTACGCCGGTCAGCTCCTCGGCATCGCCATCACCAACGCCGACCAGCTGGGCTACTCCACCATGGACGTCCTCGAGCTGGGCCTGCCGACCCTGAACGAGGCCTGGACCGGCACCGCCACCGCCATGGACTTCGTCTTCTTCCTCATCGGCGGGTTCACCGCCTTCAAGGTCGGCCGGGTGGCCGGCCGCCGCTGAGCGGACCGTACGCCGGAGGCCCGGCACCCCTGGAACGGGGTACCGGGCCTCCGGCGTGCGTACGGGGTCAGCGGCGGTGCTGCGAGTCCGCGACGGTGACCTCGACCCGCTGGAACTCCTTGAGCTCGCTGTAGCCGGTGGTGGCCATCGAGCGGCGCAGCGCGCCGAAGAGGTTCATCGAGCCGTCGGGGCTGTGCGACGGGCCGGTCAGGATCTCCTCGGTGGTACCGACGGTGCCCAGGTCGACCTTCTTGCCGCGCGGCACGTCCTCGTGGACGGCCTCCATGCCCCAGTGGTTGCCCTTGCCGGGCGCGTCGGTGGCGCGGGCCAGCGGGGAGCCCATCATCACGGCGTCGGCACCGCAGGCGATGGCCTTGGGCAGGTCGCCGGACCAGCCCACGCCGCCGTCGGCGATGACGTGCACGTACCGGCCGCCGGACTCGTCCATGTAGTCCCGGCGGGCCGCGGCCACGTCGGCCACCGCGGTGGCCATCGGGACCTGGATGCCCAGGACGTTGCGGGTGGTGTGCGCGGCGCCGCCGCCGAAGCCGACCAGCACGCCCGCCGCGCCGGTGCGCATCAGGTGCAGGGCGGCGGTGTAGGTGGCGCAGCCGCCGACGATCACCGGGACGTCGAGCTCGTAGATGAACTGCTTGAGGTTCAGCGGCTCGGCGGCGCCGGAGACGTGCTCGGCGGAGACGGTGGTGCCGCGGATCACGAAGATGTCGACCCCGGCGTCCACCACGGCCTTGGAGAACTGCGCGGTGCGCTGCGGGGAGAGCGCGGCGGCGGTCACGACGCCCGAGTCGCGCACCTCCTTGATCCGCTGGCCGATCAGGTCGGCCTGGATCGGCGCGGCGTAGATCTCCTGGAGGCGGCGGGTCGCGGTGTCCTCGTCGAGCTCCGCGATCTCGTCGAGCAGCGGCTGCGGGTCCTCGTAGCGCGTCCACAGGCCCTCGAGGTTGAGGACGCCCAGGCCGCCGAGCTCGCCGATCCGGATGGCCGTCTGCGGGGAGACCACCGAGTCCATGGGAGCGGCCAGGAACGGGAGCTCGAAGCGGTAGGCGTCGATCTGCCAGGCGATCGAGACCTCCTTCGGGTCCCGGGTGCGCCGGCTCGGGACGATGGCGATGTCGTCGAACGCGTACGCCCTGCGGCCGCGCTTGCCGCGCCCGATCTCGATCTCAGTCACGTGTGGTGGCCTTTCCCTCTTGGTCTGCCCGTCCAGTATCCCCGACGGCCGGGGCGCCGCGTTTCGGTGACCGCTGTACGGACGCACGCCGAAGGGGCGGCCCCGCGCCTCGCGGGTCCGCCCCTTCGTGGTCGCTGCCGGAGCCGTCAGCCCTTGCGGGAGTAGTTCGGCGCCTCGACCGTCATCTGGATGTCGTGCGGGTGGCTCTCCTTGAGGCCCGCCGAGGTGATCCGGACGAACCGGCCGCGCTCCTGGAGCTCGGGGACGGTCCGGCCGCCGGCGTAGAACATCGACTGGCGCAGGCCGCCGACCAGCTGGTGGACCACCGCGGAGAGCGGGCCGCGGTAGGGCACCTGGCCCTCGATGCCCTCGGGGATGAGCTTGTCGTCGCCGCCCACGCCCTCCTGGAAGTAGCGGTCCTTGGAGAAGGACTTGCGGTCGCCGCGGGTCTGCATGGCGCCCAGCGAGCCCATGCCGCGGTACGACTTGAACTGCTTGCCGTTGATGAACAGCAGCTCGCCCGGGGACTCCTCGCAGCCCGCCAGCAGGGAGCCGAGCATCACCGTGTCGGCGCCCGCGACCAGCGCCTTCGCGATGTCGCCGGAGTACTGCAGGCCGCCGTCGCCGATGACCGGCACGCCCGCGGCCTTGGCCGCCAGGGCGGCCTCGTAGATCGCGGTCACCTGCGGGACGCCGACGCCGGCGACCACGCGGGTGGTGCAGATGGAGCCGGGGCCGACGCCGACCTTGATGCCGTCGCAGCCGGCGTCGACGAGCGCCTGGGCGCCGTCGCGGGTGGCGACGTTGCCGCCGATGACGTCCACCGCGGAGTTCGACTTGATCTTGGAGACCATGTCGCCGACCAGCCGGGAGTGGCCGTGCGCGGTGTCGACGACGATGAAGTCGGCGCCCGCCTCGATCAGGGCCTGGGCGCGCTCGTACGCGTCACCGGCGACGCCGACCGCGGCGCCGACCAGCAGGCGGCCGTCCTTGTCCTTGGCGGCGTTGGGGTACTTCTCGGCCTTGACGAAGTCCTTGACCGTGATGAGGCCCTTGAGGATGCCGGCCTCGTCGACCAGCGGCAGCTTCTCGATCTTGTGGCGGCGCAGCAGCTCCATGGCGTCCACGCCGGAGATGCCGACCTTGCCGGTGACCAGCGGCATCGGGGTCATGACCTCGCGCACCTGGCGGCTGCGGTCCGACTCGAAGGCCATGTCGCGGTTGGTGACGATGCCGAGCAGCTTGCCGGCCGGGTCGGTGACCGGGACGCCGGAGATGCGGAACTTCGCGCAGAGCTCGTCGGCCTCGCGGAGCGTGGCGTCCGGGTGGACCGTGATCGGGTCGGTGACCATGCCCGACTCGGAGCGCTTGACCAGGTCGACCTGGTTGGCCTGGTCGGCGATCGAGAGGTTGCGGTGCAGGACGCCGACGCCGCCCTGGCGCGCCATCGCGATGGCCATCCGGGACTCGGTGACCTTGTCCATGGCCGCGGAGAGCAGCGGGACGTTGACGCGGACGTTGCGCGAGATCAGGGAGGAGGTGTCGATCTCGTCGGGGGCCATGTCCGACGCGCCGGGAAGCAGCAGCACGTCGTCGTAGGTCAGCCCGAGCGAGGCGAATTTGTCGGGCACTCCGTCGGCGTTGACAGTCATGACACCTTCCCAATGGTCTTGCTCGGCGCGGATGTCCATGCTAACGGGATCGCGCGGCGTCTCATTCCACGACGAAGATCGACCGCAATTTTCGTGCCTTGCTACAAGTTTGATCGCAAGATCTATGGCTCCGGCGGCGCGGAGCCACCGGGGCCTACTGCTCCGCGAGCGCCCGCAGCCGGCTCAGCGCGCGGTGCTGCGCCACCCGGACGGCCCCGGGCGACATGCCGAGCATCTGGCCGGTCTCCTCGGCCGTCAGGCCGACCGCCACCCGCAGGACGAGCAGTTCGCGCTGGTTCTCCGGGAGGTTGGCCAGCAGCTTCTTGGCCCAGGCCGCGTCGCTGCTGAGCAGCGCCCGCTCCTCGGGGCCGAGGGAGTCGTCGGGCCGCTCGGGCATCTCGTCCGAGGGGACGGCGGTGCTGCCGGGGTGCCGCATGGCCGCCCGCTGGAGATCGGCGACCTTGTGCGCGGCGATGGCGAAGACGAAGGCCTCGAAGGGCCGGCCGGTGTCCCGGTAGCGCGGCAGGGCCATCAGGACGGCGACGCAGACCTCCTGCGCCAGGTCCTCGACGAAGTGCCGGGCGTCCCCGGGCAGCCGGGACAGCCGGGTGCGGCAGTAGCGCAGCGCGAGCGGATGGACGTGGGCCAGCAGGTCGTGGGTCGCCTGCTCGTCGCCCTCGACCGCCCGGCGGACCAGCGCGCCGACGGCACCGGGGGCGCCGTGCTTGGGGGCCCCCGCGGGGCCGGTGGCCGTGGGGGAACCCAGGGCCTCGTCGTCGCGCATCAATCCATGGTGCACTGACTGTCCGCCATCCGCGGCACCCCGGTCGGGATCGTGCATCGAAGCGTTATGAGCAGGCGCGCCGGACCCCATCATCTGCGCCCTCCCCTCCCGCTCGGCCGAATGGTCCCCGAAGGACCGCCACATTTCCAGCATGCGGCACACCTTCAAGGATGCGGCATCGCGTCCGAAGCGACACTCCCCCGGCTGCCGCCGGGAGGTGGCCCCTCCCGATTCTGCCCCGCCAACCCCCTCGCGCACACCGGATCCGGCGGAGTCGAGGGGGCGGTGGTCAGATCGGTCTCAGCGCACCAGGCCCCAGCGGAAACCGAGTGCCACGGCGTGCGCCCGGTCCGAAGCGCCCAGCTTCTTGAAGAGCCGGCGGGCGTGCGTCTTGACCGTGTCCTCGGAAAGGAACAGCTCACGGCCGATCTCGGCGTTGGAACGGCCGTGGCTCATGCCCTCGAGCACCTGGATCTCGCGGGCGGTGAGGGTGGGCGCGGCGCCCATCTCGGCCGAGCGCAGCCGCCGGGGGGCCAGCCGCCAGGTGGGGTCGGCCAGGGCCTGGGTCACGGTGGCCCGGAGCTCGGCGCGCGAGGCGTCCTTGTGCAGATATCCACGGGCCCCGGCCGCCACCGCGAGGGCGACGCCGTCCAGGTCCTCGGCGACCGTCAGCATGATGATGCGGGCGCCGGGGTCGGCCGAGAGCAGCCGGCGCACGGTCTCGACACCGCCGAGGCCGGGCATCCGGACGTCCATCAGAATCAGATCGGAGCGGTCGGCACCCCAGCGGCGGAGGACTTCCTCGCCGTTGGCGGCCGTCGTCACACGCTCGACGCCGGGCACGGTGGCAACCGCGCGACGGAGCGCTTCTCGGGCAAGCGGGGAGTCGTCGCAGACGAGGACGGATGTCATGGCCGCCCTCCGCAGCTGCTGATGCGCGTCACCTTGAGCCTCCAGGCTGGTACGTATCGTCACCTGTGCGGTCGACGTCCCCGGACACCTGTCCGGGAACTTCTTCGTTCAACCGCCCACGCACTCTCAACGATGGTCACTCGAAAGAGTTACGGGTCGGACGGACACCTTCGGCACTCTACGTGAGGAAGCGAACACAGCGCTGGCGCGACAAGCCGACTGTCCTCCATCTGGACCTATGCCCTATTTGGCGGCTTTTCTTCCGTTCGGCATGTGTCTGAGGCTAGATTCCCAATGAGTCATATTTACATCTACTCAGATCGTAGATGTGGAGACCTGGACCGTATCCGCCTCAGTACCGGCTTCAAGAGGACTAGCTATGGCAGATTTCTCCCGCCTCCCCGGACCGAACGCCGACCTCTGGGACTGGCAGCTGCTGGCCGCCTGCCGGGGAGTCGACAGCTCCCTCTTCTTCCACCCGGAGGGCGAGCGGGGCGCGGCCCGGAGCGCGCGCGAGGCCTCGGCTAAAGAGGTCTGCATGAGATGCCCGGTGCGCGCGGAATGCGCCGCGCACGCACTCGCCGTCCGAGAGCCCTACGGGGTGTGGGGAGGCCTGACCGAGGACGAACGGGAGGAGCTGATGGGCCGCGCCCGGCACCGCCTCATCCCCGCCACCAGCATCGGCGGCTCCGCCGCCCACTGACGAGAACCCTCGTTCGAAAGACACTGAAGGAACGATTCCGCGACGACGCGGCAGCACCGGGACCCGCCCTGCGGCCCGGGCGTGTCGACGGCGCCGCCGCGCGCCCCGGTGCTCCGGGGCGCGCGGCGGCCGCCACGTCAGCGGGCCGCGGCCTTCTCCAGCTTGTCGAGCATCGCCGCCACGGCCGGTACCCGGGCCAGGTCCGGCAGCGTCAGCGCCACGACCTCCCGCTCGACCGCCGGCTCCACCGTCACGGTCCGCGCGGCCTTGGTGCGTACCGACTCCACGGCCAGCTCGGGCAGCACCGCCACGCCCAGCCCGGCGCCCACCAGGCCCACCACGGCCGGGTAGTCGTCGGTGGCGAAGTCGATCCGGGGGGTGAAGCCCGCCGATTCGCAGACCTCGACCAGATGGCGGCGGCAGCGCGGGCAGCCCGCGATCCACGGCTCGTCCGCCAGCTCGGCCATCCCCACCCGCTCCGCCCCGGCCAGCCGGTGCCCCTCGGGCACCAGCCCGATCAGCCGGTCCGTGAGCAGCGGCCGGACCACCAGGTCCGCCCACTCGGCGGGCCCGCCGCCGGCGGCCCCCGAATAGCGGAAGGCCAGCGCCACGTCGCAGTCGCCCTCCCGCAGCATCTCCACCGAGCGCGGCGGTTCGGCCTCCACCAGCGAGACCCGGGTACCGGGGTGGTCCTCGCGCATCGCCGCCAGGGCGGTGGGGACCAGGGTCGAGCTGCCGCTGGGGAAGGAGACCAGCCGCACCCGGCCGGCCCGCAGCCCGGCGATCGCGGCCACCTCCTCCTCGGCGGCGGTCAGCCCGGCCAGGATCCCGGCGGCGTGCCGCACCAGGGCCTCGCCCGCCTGGGTCAGCCGCATCTCGCGGCCGGTGCGGATCAGCAGCGGGGTGCCCGCGGACTGCTCCAGCGCCTTCATCTGCTGGCTCACGGCGGGCTGGGTGCAGCCCAGCTCGCGGGCGGCGGCGGAGAAGGAGCCGGTGGCGGCCACGGCGCGCAGGACTCGGAGATGACGTGCTTCGATCACCCCTTGAGCATAAGGGCTTCTTTGATGACCGGTCGAATAATCGTGTGCGCCTTGGGGGCCAGGCGGGTTAGCGTGATTCCATGCAGCTCATCTCCGTGAACCTCGGCCGCGCCGTGCCCGTCGACTACACCGACTCCCCCGGCGGGGTGACGGGCCACGGCAAGCGGCCGGTACCGGGTCCGGTACGGGTCACCGCGCCCGGCCCCAAGGGCACCGGCGGCAGCGGCCTGGCCGGGGACGCGGTCTGCGACCTGCGCCACCACGGTGGCGAGCACCAGGCCGTCTACGCCTACGCGCGCGAGGACCTGGACCACTGGGAGCGCGGGCTGGGCCGGGAGCTGCCCGCCGGGACCTTCGGCGAGAACTTCACCACCACCGGCGTGGACGTCAACGGCGCGCTGCTCGGCGAGCGGTGGCGGGTCGGACCGGAACTGCTCCTCGAAGTGGCCTCGGGCCGGATCCCGTGCCGCACCTTCGCGGGCCAGCTGGACCAGCGCGGCTGGGTGAAGCGCTTCACCCAGGAGCAGCGGCCCGGCGCCTACCTGCGGGTGATCGAGCCGGGCGAGGTCTCCCCCGGCGACCGGATCGAGGTCGTCCACCGGCCGGCCCACGAGGTCACGGTGGCCTTCTGGTTCCGCGCCTTCACCACCGAGCGGCAGCTGCTCCCCCGCACCCTGGCCGCCGGCGCCGCGATGGAGCCCGGCCGCCAGGAGACCGTACGCCTCTACATGGAGAAGTACGGCCGGGCCGCGGTCTGAAACCCGCGGCGGCTAGGTTGCCCGTATGACGACTGCTCTCATCACGGGATCCACGGCGGGCATCGGCGCCGCCTTCGCTCGGAAGCTGGCGGCCCAGGGGCACAACCTGGTGCTGGTGGCCCGGGACACCAAGCGGCTGCGCGAGCAGGCCACCGAGCTGCACGACCGGCACGGCATCGAGGCCGAGGTGCTGACCGCGGACCTGGCCACGGAGACCGGGATCGCCGCGGTGGAGCAGCGGCTCGGGGACCGCAAGGACCCGGTGGACCTGCTGGTGAACAACGCGGGCTTCGGCAACAAGGGCCGCTACCTCGAAGTCTCCATGGCCGACGAGCTGACGATGCTGAAGGTGCACATCGAGGCGGTGCTCCGGCTGACCTCCGCCGCGACGGAGTCGATGCGCTCGCGCGGCCGCGGCGGGGTCGTCAACGTCGCCTCGGTGGCGGCCTTCGTGCCGCGCGGCACCTACGGCGCGAGCAAGGCCTGGGTCGTGCAGTTCACCCAGGGGGCGGCCCGGGACCTCGCCGGGTCCGGGGTGCGGATGATGGCGCTCTGCCCCGGCTTCGTGCGCACCGAGTTCCACGAGCGGGCCGGGATGGGCACGGACAACATCCCCAACTGGATGTGGCTGGACGCGGACAAGCTGGTCGCCGCCGCGCTGGACGACCTGGCCCGGGGCCGTACCGTCTCGATCCCGGACCCGCGCTACAAGGCGTTGATGGGGGTCGTGAAGCTGACCCCTCGGGGGCTGCTCGGCGGCGTCTCCTCCCGTACCGGCCGCAAGTACGGGCCGCAGTGACCGGCCGGTAGGACCTCCCGGTAGGACCGGTCGGTAGCCCGGCCGAACGGGTGAATCCTCCCTAAACTGGACATGTCCCATCCAGCCCCGGGAGCCGTCATGACATTCGTACAGATCATCGATTACAAGACCAGCCGGGCCGATGAACTGAACCAGCTGCTCGACCGGTACATCGCCCAGAGCCAGGGCCACCGCACCGTCACGCACAGCGTGGTGGGCAAGGACCGCGAGGCCGAGAACCACTACGTGGACGTGGTCGAGTTCCCGTCGTACGAAGAGGCCATGAAGAACTCCGACCTCCCGGAGACGGACCGGATGTTCCGCGAGATGGTGGCCCTGTGCGACGGGATGCCGACCTTCACCAACCTGGACGTGGTCCGCGACGAGCACCTGAACGCCATGATGGTGAACCGGATGTACGACGAGATCGCGGTCAAGGGCGACATGTCCGTGGTCGAGGAGATCTTCGCCGCGGACTACCTCGAGCACGACATCGCGAACCCCGAGCCCAGGACCGGCCACGCCGGCGTCCGTGAGGGCGTCGGGTCCTGGCGCGACGCCTTCGACTTCACCTTCACGCGGATGGCCCAGACCGCACAGGACGACTACGTCACCACCCTGTGGACCTGGAACGGCACGCACAAGGGCGAGTTCATGGGCATCGCGCCGACCGGCACGTCCTGCACGATGACCGGCACCACGGTCTTCCGATGTCAGGACGGGATGATCAAGGAAGGCTGGTGGCACTACGACGCCATGGGCCTGATGCGGCAGCTCGGCGCCATGTGAGGTGTACCGGGACCCCGGCCGGGCCCGGTCATACGGGAAGGCCCCCGCCCCGCCGTGCGAACGGCGGGACGGGGGCCTTCTCGTCGAAGCGGTGACGCGTCAGTGGCTGTGGCCGTGGCCGTGGCCGTGACCGTGGGCGTCGGCCTCCTCCTCGGCCGGCTTCTCGACGACCAGGGTCTCGGTCGTGAGCAGCAGCGAGGCGATGGAGGCGGCGTTCTCCAGGGCGGAGCGGGTGACCTTGACCGGGTCGATGACGCCGGCCTTCACCAGGTCGCCGTACTCGCCGGTGGCGGCGTTGAAGCCCTGGCCCTTCTCGAGCTCCGCCACCTTCGAGGTGATGACGTAGCCCTCGAGGCCGGCGTTCTCGGCGATCCAGCGCAGCGGCTCGACCACGGCGCGGCGGACGACCGCGACACCGGTGGCCTCGTCGCCGTCCTTGCCGAGGTTGCCCTCGAGGACCTTGGCGGCGTGCACCAGAGCGGAGCCACCACCGGAGACGATGCCCTCCTCGACCGCGGCGCGGGTCGCGGAGATGGCGTCCTCGAGACGGTGCTTCTTCTCCTTCAGCTCCACCTCGGTGGCGGCGCCGACCTTGATCACGCACACGCCGCCGGCCAGCTTCGCGAGGCGCTCCTGGAGCTTCTCGCGGTCCCAGTCGGAGTCCGTGGCCTCGATCTCGGCCTTGATCTGGTTGACGCGGCCGAGGACGTCCTCGGAGGCACCGGCGCCGTCCACGATCGTGGTGTCGTCCTTGGTGACGGTCACGCGGCGGGCAGAGCCCAGCACGTCCAGACCGGCCTGGTCGAGCTTGAGGCCGACCTCCTCGGCGATGACGGTGGCACCGGTGAGGGTGGCCATGTCCTGGAGCATCGCCTTGCGGCGGTCACCGAAGCCGGGGGCCTTGACGGCGACGGCGTTGAACGTGCCGCGGATCTTGTTGACCACCAGGGTCGACAGGGCCTCGCCCTCGACGTCCTCGGCGATGATCAGCAGCGGCTTGGAGCCACCGGCCTGGATGACCTTCTCGAGCAGCGGCAGGAGGTCCTGGATGGAGGAGATCTTGCCCTGGTTGATCAGGATGTACGGGTCCTCGAGGACCGCTTCCATGCGCTCCTGGTCCGTGGTGAAGTACGGCGACAGGTAGCCCTTGTCGAAGGCCATGCCCTCGGTGAACTCGAGCTCGAGACCGAAGGTGTTCGACTCCTCGACGGTGATGACACCGTCCTTGCCGACCTTGTCCATGGCCTCGGCGATGAGCTCGCCGACCTGCTGGTCCTGCGCGGAGAGCGCGGCCACGGCGGCGATGTCGCTCTTGTCCTCGATCGGACGGGCGGTCGCGAGCAGGTCCTCGGAGACCGCCTTGACCGCGGCGTCGATGCCCTTCTTCAGGGAGGCCGGGGAGGCGCCGGCGGCGACGTTGCGCAGGCCCTCGCGGACCAGCGCCTGGGCCAGGACCGTGGCGGTGGTGGTGCCGTCACCCGCGATGTCGTTGGTCTTGGTCGCCACCTCCTTCACGAGCTGGGCGCCCAGGTTCTCGTACGGGTCGTCGATCTCGACCTCGCGGGCGATCGTGACACCGTCGTTGGTGATGGTGGGGGCGCCGAACTTCTTGTCGATGACGACGTTGCGGCCCTTGGGGCCGATCGTCACCTTGACCGTGTCGGCAAGCTTGTTGACGCCGCGCTCGAGGGCGCGACGGGCGTCCTCGTCGAACTTCAGAATCTTCGCCATGGGAGCGTTCTGTCCTCTTCGGTGAAATGAACTGCGCCCCGGGCACCCGGATATGGAGGTCTGGGGCCCGGGGCGCAGGTCAAAGCATCTGCTTAAGTGCGGTGCTCGGGTGAATTACTTCTCGACGATCGCGAGCACGTCGCGAGCCGAGAGGACGAGGTACTCCTCGCCGCTGTACTTCACCTCGGTGCCGCCGTACTTGCTGTACAGCACGATGTCGCCGACGGAGACGTCGAGCGGCAGGCGCTGACCGTCCTCGAAGCGGCCCGGGCCCACGGCGAGGACGACGCCCTCCTGGGGCTTCTCCTTCGCAGTGTCCGGGATGACCAGGCCAGAGGCCGTGGTCTGCTCGGCGTCCAGCGGCTGGACCACGATGCGGTCCTCGAGCGGCTTGATGGCAACCTTGGAGCTGGCGGTCGTCACGATCCGACCTCCCCCTTCGGAGATCTCACGGGGTTAACTGTCTGAGGTGGCGACCAGGTGGATCCGTCGTCGCGGGTGCCGGACCTGCCCGTCGCTGTGTTGGCACTCACCGGTGGCGAGTGCCAGGGCCGAGACTATTCCGGCGATTAGCACTCGGTCAAGCGGAGTGCCAATTCCCTCCCCCGACCGCGCCCTCCCACCCCTGCCGGGCCTACCCCGCCCACACCCGCCGTGGCGGGCCCACCCAGCCTGCCCGACCCTGCCGGGCCTACCCCGCCCACACCCGCCGTGGCGGCCCCCACCCAGCCCCGCCGGCGTTTGAGGCGACCGTCGCGCAGCGGCGGTGCGGGGGATCCGGGGGCAGCGCCCACCGGTTTCGGGAAGGGGCGGGGTGGGGTCTGGCTCCGCGCAGCGGCCGGGCCCGGGCCCGGAACCCGCGCCTCAATCGCCGGCGGGGCTGGAATGGCGGTCCCCGGCCCAACGGGGCGCACAAGGCGGGCGGGGCCCAGGATTCGGGGCTCCGCCCCCGGACCCCGCGCCTCAAACTCCCCCAGCTACCGCTGGGAGGTGCCCCCAGCGAGGCTGAGATGGCCCCGGCGCGGCCGG
>NZ_JBFBGK010000053.1:0-53423 GCF_040684615.1 Streptomyces sp. NPDC089919 | reverse complement strand
GCCGTGGACCCCGGTATCGCCCACCCGCCCCTTCCCGAAACCGGGGCTCCGCCCCGGACCCCGCGCCTCAAACTCCCCCAGCTACCGCTGGGAGGTACCCCCAGCGAGGCTGGAAGGGCAACCTCCGGCGAGGCTCGCCCTGAGCGTAAGGGTGGCGTAAGAGTTGAGTCGCCTCGACTCACCTCTGTTGACGCCAGCGCGGCGGTGCGGCATCCTTGAGCCTGTTCCACTCAAGTCATGGAGGAATCAAAATGGCACGTGCGGTCGGCATCGACCTGGGCACGACTAACTCCGTCGTCAGCGTTCTCGAAGGCGGCGAGCCCACCGTCATCACCAACGCCGAGGGCGCCAGGACCACGCCGTCCGTCGTCGCCTTCGCGAAGAACGGCGAGGTGCTCGTCGGCGAGGTCGCCAAGCGCCAGGCGGTCACCAACGTCGACCGGACCATTCGTTCGGTCAAGCGCCACATGGGCACGGACTGGAAGATCGAGCTCGACGGCAAGGCCTTCAACCCGCAGCAGATGAGCGCCTTCATCCTGCAGAAGCTGAAGCGCGACGCCGAGGCCTACCTGGGCGAGAAGGTCACCGACGCGGTCATCACCGTGCCGGCGTACTTCAACGACTCCGAGCGCCAGGCCACCAAGGAGGCCGGTGAGATCGCGGGCCTCAACGTCCTGCGTATTGTCAACGAGCCGACCGCGGCCGCCCTGGCCTACGGCCTCGACAAGGACGACCAGACCATTCTCGTCTTCGACCTCGGCGGCGGCACCTTCGACGTGTCGCTCCTCGAGATCGGCGACGGCGTCGTCGAGGTGAAGGCCACCAACGGTGACAACCACCTCGGTGGCGACGACTGGGACCAGCGCGTCGTCGACTACCTGGTGAAGCAGTTCGCCAACGGCCACGGCGTCGACCTGTCCAAGGACAAGATGGCGCTGCAGCGCCTGCGCGAGGCCGCCGAGAAGGCGAAGATCGAGCTCTCCTCCTCCACGGAGACCACGATCAACCTCCCGTACATCACCGCCTCCGCCGAGGGCCCGCTGCACCTGGACGAGAAGCTGACGCGCGCTCAGTTCCAGCAGCTGACCTCCGACCTGCTGGAGCGCTGCAAGACGCCGTTCCACAACGTCATCAAGGACGCCGGCATCTCGCTCAGCGAGATCGACCACGTCGTCCTGGTCGGCGGCTCCACCCGCATGCCCGCCGTCGCCGAGCTCGTCAAGGAGCTGACCGGCGGCAAGGAGGCCAACAAGGGTGTGAACCCGGACGAGGTCGTCGCCATCGGCGCCACGCTCCAGGCCGGTGTCCTCAAGGGTGAGGTCAAGGACGTCCTGCTCCTCGACGTGACCCCGCTGTCCCTCGGTATCGAGACCAAGGGCGGCATCATGACCAAGCTCATCGAGCGCAACACCACGATCCCGACCAAGCGGTCCGAGATCTTCACGACGGCCGAGGACAACCAGCCGTCCGTGCAGATCCAGGTCTACCAGGGCGAGCGCGAGATCGCGGCGTACAACAAGAAGCTCGGCATGTTCGAGCTGACCGGCCTGCCGCCGGCCCCGCGTGGCGTCCCGCAGATCGAGGTCTCCTTCGACATCGACGCCAACGGCATCATGCACGTGACCGCGAAGGACCTCGGCACGGGCAAGGAGCAGAAGATGACCGTCACCGGCGGCTCCTCGCTCGCCAAGGACGAGGTCGACCGGATGCGCCAGGAGGCCGAGCAGTACGCGGAGGAGGACCACCGCCGCCGCGAGGCCGCCGAGACCCGCAACCAGGGCGAGCAGCTCGTCTACCAGACCGAGAAGTTCCTCAAGGACAACGAGGACAAGGTCCCGGGCGACGTCAAGACCGAGGTCGAGGCCGCGCTCGAGGAGCTGAAGGACAAGCTCAAGGGCGAGGACGCGGCCGAGATCCGCACCGCGACCGAGAAGGTCGCCGCGGTCAGCCAGAAGCTCGGCCAGGCGATCTACGCCGACGCCCAGGGCGCCCAGGCCGCCGGCGGTGCCGGTGACGCGGGTGAGCACAAGGCCGCCGACGACGACGTCGTCGACGCCGAGATCGTCGACGAGGACAAGCCGAAGGGCGGCGCTGTCTGATGTCGGAGGAGACCCCGGGCTTCGAGGAGAAGCCCGACGTCCCCACCGGCGCCACCAGCGATGACGCCGAGCCGAAGGCCGCCGCCTCCTCCAAGGAGGGCGCGGCGGCCCCGGCCGGGGACGCCAGCGACGTAGCCCTGGTCGCCCAGCTGGACCAGGCCCGCACCGCGCTCGGCGAGCGCACCGCGGACCTCCAGCGGCTCCAGGCCGAGTACCAGAACTACCGCCGCCGGGTGGACCGGGACCGGGTCGCGGTCAAGGAGATCGCCGTCGCGAGCCTCCTGACCGAGCTCCTTCCCACGCTCGACGACATCGGCCGGGCCCGCGAGCACGGCGAGCTGGTCGGCGGCTTCAAGTCGGTGGCGGAATCCCTGGAGACCGTCGCCGCCAAGATGGGCCTCCAGCAGTTCGGCAAGGAGGGCGAGCCCTTCGACCCGACGATCCACGAGGCCCTGATGCACTCGTACGCGCCGGACGTCACCGAGACGACCTGCGTGGCGATCCTGCAGCCCGGGTACCGGATCGGCGAGCGTACGATCCGCCCCGCGCGCGTCGCGGTGGCCGAGCCCCAGCCCGGGGCCCCGGCCAAGGCGGAGGAGTCGGAAGACTCCGAGCAGGACAGCGAGTAAGCAGCAAGGCAATGCCAGGTAGCACCCGCACGCGGGAGGAGGGACGTCGATGAGCACGAAGGACTTCGTGGAGAAGGACTACTACAAGGTTCTCGGCGTCCCCAAGGACGCCACCGAGGCCGAGATCAAGAAGGCGTACCGGAAGCTCGCCCGCGAGTTCCACCCGGACGCCAACAAGGGCAACGCCGAGGCCGAGGAGCGCTTCAAGGAGATCTCCGAGGCCAATGACGTCCTCGCCGACGCCAAGAAGCGCAAGGAGTACGACGAGGCCCGCGCGCTCTTCGGCAACGGCGGCTTCCGTCCCGGTCCCGGGGCCGGCGGCTCCTTCAACTTCGACCTGGGCGACCTCTTCGGGGGCGCCCAGGGCGGAGGCGGCGGGGCCGGCGGCTTCGGCGGCGGGCTGGGCGACGTCTTCGGCGGGCTGTTCGGCGGCCGGGCCGGTGCGGGTACCCGTACCCAGCCCCGGCGCGGCCAGGACATCGAGTCCGAGGTGACGCTCAGCTTCACCGAGGCGGTGGACGGCGCGACCGTCCCGCTGCGGATGTCCTCCCAGGCCCCCTGCAAGGCCTGCTCGGGCACCGGCGACAAGAACGGCACCCCCCGGGTGTGCCCGACCTGCGTCGGCACCGGCCAGGTCTCACGCGGCGGCGGGGGCGGCTTCTCGCTCACCGACCCCTGCGTGGACTGCAAGGGCCGGGGCCTGATCGCGGAGAACCCGTGCGAGGTGTGCAAGGGCAGCGGCCGGGCCGCCTCCTCGCGCACCATGCAGGTCCGCATCCCCGCCGGGGTCTCCGACGGGCAGCGGATCCGGCTGCGCGGCAAGGGCGCCCCGGGCGAGCGCGGCGGCCCGGCGGGCGACCTCTACGTCGTCGTGCACGTCAACTCCCACCCGGTCTTCGGCCGCAAGGGCGACAACCTGACGGTCACCGTGCCGGTCTCCTTCGTGGAGGCCGCGCTCGGCGGCGAGGTCAAGGTCCCGACCCTCGGCGGCCCCCCGGTCACCCTCAAACTTCCCGCCGGCACCCCCAACGGCCGCACCATGCGGGCCCGCGGCAAGGGCGCGGTCCGCAAGGACGGCACCCGCGGCGACCTCCTCGTCACCGTCGAGGTCGCGGTGCCCACCGGGCTGAGCGACAAGGCGCGCGAAGCCCTCGAGGCCTACCGCGACACCACCGCGGGCGAGGACCCCAGGGAAGAGCTGTTCCAGGCTGCGAAGGGAGCTTGAGATGGAAGGCCGTCGACGCGATCCGTTCCAACTGACCGACGAGTCACCGGTGTACGTGATCTCGGTGGCCGCCCAGCTCTCCGGCCTGCATCCGCAGACCCTGCGCCAGTACGACCGGCTCGGCCTGGTCTCCCCGGACCGGACCGCCGGCCGGGGCCGCCGCTACTCCGCCCGCGACATCGAACTGCTGCGCACCGTGCAGCAGTTGTCCCAGGACGAGGGCATCAACCTGGCCGGCATCAAGCGGATCATCGAGCTGGAGAACCAGGTCGCCGCGCTCCAGCAGCGGGTGGCCGAGCTGTCCTCGGCGCTGGACGGCGCCGCGATGGCCATGCAGCAGCGCGAGGCGCAGGTGCACGCCTCCTACCGCCGGGACCTGGTCCCGTACCAGGACGTCCAGCAGACCAGCGCGCTGGTGGTCTGGCGCCCCAAGCGGTCCCCCGAGTAGGGGGCCGGGAGCCGTCCGCTCCCGGCCCGTAGTGCAGAAGGCCGACCCGGTGCTCCGGGCCGGCCTTCGGTGTGTTCGGGACCGGGGCTACTCGCAGGGTCCCGGCGGGGCGTCGAGTATCCCCGACTGGGCGATCAGGAAGCCGAGTTGGGCGCGGCTGCCGCTGCCGAGGTGGGTGGCGAGCTTGGCGATGTGGGCCCGGCAGGTGCGGACGTTCATCCCGAGCCGGCGGGCGATGGCCTCGTCCACGTGTCCCTCGACGAGGAGCTGGGCGATGGAGCGCTGCACTCCGGAGATGCCGTGCGGGGTGGGGGTGTACTGGACCTCTTCGAGCAGCGGCACGGCCCGGCGCCACAGCTGCTCGAAGACCTTGATGAGGTATTCCACCAGCCCCGGGTGGCGCAGCTCCAGGGCCACGCTGCGGTCGTGGCTGGCGGGGATGAAGGCGACGGCCCGGTCGAAGACGATCAGCCGCTCGATCAGCTCCTCGAGGGTGCGGATCTCCACCTTGCCGGTGGAGATCCGGGCGACGTACTCGAGGGTGCCCGGGCTGTGCCGGACGGTGTGCTGGTAGAGGGTGCGGATGCTCACCCCGCGGTCGGTCAGCGGCTGGTCCCGCTCCAGGGCCTGGGTGAGGGCGTCGATGGGGCGGGCGCCGCCCGGCTGGATGGTGAGCATCTCCGTGTGACACTCGGCGGTGGCGAGGTTCAACGCGGCGTTGATGCGGTCGAAACCCTCGAGCACGGTGATCGCGTGGGTGGGGGCGGGAGTCAATGCACTGATGGCCATGAATGGCTCGAATGCTTCGGCGAGCTCGATGCTGGCGCGCCGGCGTTGCAGGATCTCCCGTTCGATCGGTTGCAACCTTTGAGTGAGCGCAACCGTCGGAGGTACTGGGCGGAGCCAGTTGGCGTCGTCGGGATCGGGATGGAGCAGCGCGAATTCCAGCAGGCAGGGCGCGGATTCAACTTCTACGCGGGCGATGCGGCCCGAGCTGAGCGCGGTCGCGTAAAGCTCCGCGCCCGGACCGCACAGATCCGTCACAGAGTGGGGATGTGTCTGCTTTGTGCTGTTTATCGTCAAATCTCCCACCCCCAAGGTCCTGCATCTTCAGGAACATGATGCACCGCCACGGTGGCAATGACATGGCTCGATCGGTCATCGTCTGTCATGCGGGGGAGAGGAATCCATCCAGTGAGGACGAAGTCGACCATGTACAAAAGATTGCTTCGCTCGGTGGTTGCCGTTGCTCTCTCCACGGTCGTGGCGTACGGGGCGGTGGGTGGCGGCCTCGCCGTGACCAACCAGGCCGAGGACAGCGGCTGGAACACGGGGCCGACCGACAGTGGCTGGAACTCCGCAGCCCAGCAGCTGGTCGCGTTCGACAGCGGCTGGACCAACGCCACGCGGAAGGGTGACGCATGACGCCCGACGACCGCACCTTCCGGCGTGAAATGGCCTCTGCCTACCGATCCGGATGGCAGTTCGTCGACCTCGCCACGGCGATCCCGCACTCCGGTGACTCCCTGATGGTCACCCTCTTCGGACAGCCCATCGTCGTCGTCCGCGAGGAGGACGAGGACGTCCGCGCCTACCGGTGCCTGCGCCGTCCGCGCGGTGCACCGCAGCCCGTCCGTTGCGAGGTCCGGTACGGAATGGTCTTCGTGAATCTCGATGCCCGTGACCACCAGCTCTTCGAACCCGATATCACCACCTCCGCCACCCCCCGCAGTGCCTGAGGCGATTCCCCCGTCGTTGCAGATCGCCCCAGGTACTTCCCCCACACAACGGCGCCATCGTGGACCTGAACACGATGGCGCCGTTGTGATGTCCGCGTCCATACCGCGGATCGGCCAAAATCGCGTGACACCAGGTCAGGCGCGGCCCATCGCCCGGTCCAGCCGGATCTCCAGCACCACCCGGTCCGGGTTCGGCGAGGGCATCCGCCCGTACCGCTCCGCGTAGCGCGCCACCGCCTCCGCGACCGCCGCCTCGTCCGTCCGGACCACCGCGCGGCCCTCCAGCGTGGCCCAGCGCCGGCCGGCCAGCTGGCACACCGCCGCCCGGGCCGGCCCCGGCTGCGCCGCCAGGATGTTGCGGACCTTCTTGCTGTTCTTGTTGGTGATCACCCGCGCCACCCCGGCCTCGGGGTCGTACGTCACGCCCACCGGGACCACGTGCGGCGTGCCGTCGGGCCGCGTGGTGGTGAGCGTGCAGACGTGCCGCTCCCGCCAGAAGGCGAGGTAGTCCGGCGTGGGGTTCAGTGGGTCCAGGGCCATGCCCGCAGCCTAGGGGGCCAGGGGTGTGATCTCAGCCTTGAGTGGAATAGACTCAACTTTGCACACGTTGCCCTACTCATACATGTGCTCATGGATGCGCACCGCCTCAGAGCTGTGAATCGTCCCGGAGAGGAGACGCCGTACGTGGACGCCGAACTGACCAACAAGAGCCGTGAGGCCCTGAACGCCGCCACCACCAGGGCCGTCAAGGACGGCCACGCCGACCTGACCCCGCTGCACCTGCTGCTCGCGCTCCTCGAGGGCTCCGAGAACGAGAACGTCACCGACCTGCTCGCCGCCGTCGGGGCCGACCAGGCGCAGGTGCGGGCCGGTGCCGAGCGGGCCCTGGCGGCGCTGCCCAGCGTCACCGGCTCCACCGTGGCGCCCCCGCAGGCCAGCCGGGAGCTGCTGGCCGTCCTCGCCGAGGCGGACCGGCAGGCCGGCGAGCTGGGCGACGACTACCTCTCCACCGAGCACCTGCTGATCGCCCTGGCCGCCAAGGGCGGCCAGGCCGGCGAGCTGCTCACCCGGCAGGGCGCGACCGCGCCGAAGCTGCTGGACGCCTTCGAGTCAGTACGAGGAGGACGGCGGGTGACCACCCCCGACCCCGAGGGCCAGTACAAGGCCCTGGAGAAGTTCGGCACCGATTTCACCGCCGCCGCCCGCGAGGGCCGGCTGGACCCGGTGATCGGCCGCGACCAGGAGATCCGCCGCGTGGTGCAGGTCCTGTCGCGGCGCACCAAGAACAACCCGGTGCTCATCGGCGAGCCCGGCGTCGGCAAGACCGCCGTCGTGGAGGGCCTGGCCCAGCGCATCGTCAAGGGCGACGTCCCCGAGTCCCTGAAGAACAAGCGCCTGGTCTCCCTCGACCTCGGCGCGATGGTCGCCGGGGCCAAGTACCGCGGCGAGTTCGAGGAGCGCCTCAAGACGGTCCTGGCCGAGATCAAGAACAGCGACGGCCAGATCATCACCTTCATCGACGAGCTGCACACCGTCGTCGGCGCGGGCGCCGGCGGCGACTCCGCGATGGACGCGGGCAACATGCTCAAGCCGATGCTGGCCCGCGGCGAGCTGCGGATGGTCGGCGCGACCACCCTCGACGAGTACCGCGAGCGGATCGAGAAGGACCCGGCGCTGGAGCGGCGCTTCCAGCAGGTGCTGGTCGCCGAGCCGAGCGTCGAGGACACCATCGCGATCCTGCGCGGCCTCAAGGGCCGGTACGAGGCCCACCACAAGGTGCAGATCAACGACAGCGCCCTGGTCGCCGCCGCCACCCTCTCCGACCGGTACATCACCTCCCGCTTCCTGCCGGACAAGGCCATCGACCTGGTCGACGAGGCCGCCTCCCGGCTGCGCATGGAGATCGACTCCTCCCCGGTGGAGATCGACGAGCTGCAGCGCTCGGTGGACCGGCTGCGCATGGAGGAGCTGGCCCTCAAGAACGAGTCCGACCCGGCCTCCCGCGAGCGCCTGGAGCGGCTGCGCAAGGACCTCGCCGACAAGGAGGAGGAGCTGCGCGGGCTGACCGCCCGCTGGGAGAAGGAGAAGCAGTCCCTCAACCGGGTCGGCGAGCTCAAGGAGCGGCTGGACGACCTGCGCGGCCAGGCCGAGCGCGCCCAGCGCGACGGCGACTTCGACGCCGCCTCCAAGCTGCTCTACGGCGAGATCCCCGCGCTGGAGCGGGAGCTGGCCGAGGCCAGCGAGGCCGAGCAGGAGGCCGCCACCGAGACGATGGTCAAGGAGGAGGTCGGCCCCGACGACATCGCGGACGTGGTCGGCTCCTGGACCGGCATCCCGGCCGGCCGGCTGCTGGAGGGCGAGACCCAGAAGCTGCTGCGCATGGAGCAGGAGCTGGGCCGCCGGCTGATCGGCCAGGGCGAGGCGGTGCGCGCGGTCTCGGACGCGGTGCGCCGCACCCGGGCCGGCATCGCGGACCCGGACCGGCCCACCGGCTCCTTCCTCTTCCTCGGCCCGACCGGCGTCGGCAAGACCGAGCTGGCCAAGGCGCTCGCCGACTTCCTCTTCGACGACGAGCGGGCCATGGTCCGCATCGACATGTCGGAGTACTCGGAGAAGCACAGCGTCGCCCGGCTGGTCGGCGCGCCGCCCGGGTACGTGGGGTACGAGGAGGGCGGCCAGCTGACCGAGGCGGTCCGCCGGCGCCCGTACAGCGTGGTGCTGCTCGACGAGGTGGAGAAGGCCCACCCCGAGGTCTTCGACATCCTGCTCCAGGTCCTCGACGACGGCCGGCTCACCGACGGCCAGGGCCGGACGGTGGACTTCCGCAACACCATCCTGATCCTGACCTCGAACCTGGGCAGTCAGTTCCTGGTGGACCCGACGACCGACGAGGCCCAGAAGCGGGCCCGGGTCCTGGAGGTGGTCCGGGCCAGTTTCAAGCCGGAGTTCCTGAACCGGCTGGACGACCTGGTGGTCTTCTCGGCCCTGTCGAAGGACGAGCTGGCCCACATCGCCGAGCTCCAGATCGGCTCGCTGGCCAAGCGGCTGGCCCAGCGCCGGCTCACCCTGGACGTCACGCCCGAGGCGCTGGCCTGGCTGGCCGACGAGGGCAACGACCCCGCGTACGGCGCCCGGCCGCTGCGCCGGCTGATCCAGACGGCGATCGGCGACCGGCTGGCCAAGGAGATCCTGGCGGGCGAGGTGAAGGACGGCGACACGGTCCGCGTGGACGTGGCCGGCGAGGGCCTGATCGTGGGCCGCGCGACGTGATCCGGACACCCACCACTACTCGCAAGTAGGGGACGAAACCCCTCGTCGGAGCCTACGGCGGGAAGAACAGGAGCGGACGGATCCGCCCTGTTCTTTCCGCCCGCAGCGGATCGGGTGGCCAGGGGTTGCCACGGGGTGGGAGCGATGGTGGAGGATGGCGGTATCCGCACGAAGGGAAACCACGGTGAGTATCGATCCGGCCTCGATTCCGAACTTCGGGGGCCAGCCCGACCCGCAGGCCACTGGACCGGCGGGTCCCGTCGTGCCCGACCAGGACCTGGTCAAGCAGCTTCTCGAGCAGATGGAGCTCAAGTACGTCGTCGACGACGAGGGTGACCTCGCGGCGCCGTGGGAGGAGTTCCGCACCTACTTCATGTTCCGCGGCGAGGACGAGCAGCAGGTCTTCTCCGTCCGGACCTTCTACGACCGGCCGCACGGCCTCGAGGAGAAGCACCAGCTCCTCGAGTCGATCGACGACTGGAACCGCCGCACCCTGTGGCCCAAGGTCTACACCCACACCCACGACGACGGCTCGGTCCGCCTGATCGGCGAGGCGCAGATGCTGATCGGCACCGGCGTCAGCCTGGAGCACTTCGTGTCCTCCACGGTCAGCTGGGTCCGCGCCTCCATCGAGTTCGACAAGTGGCTCGTGGAGCAGCTCGGCCTGGAGCAGGAGCTCGACAAGTCCGAGGGTGACGACGCCGAGGGCGACGAGGCCTGAGCCCGGCCCCTTACGGCGGGACGCTGGCGATGAGCACCAGGTACGTCCCGTAGGCGTACGACAGCCCGGCCAGGGCGGCGGTCACCACGACCGTCACCCCCGGCCGGGCTTTCGCCATCGCGGCGGCGAGCGGCAGCAGCAGCGGGAAGGCCGGCAGCAGGAAGCGCGGCTTGGACTCGAAGAAGCCCGAGCCGCCGAGCCCGATCAGCAGCAGCACCCCCGCGTACACCAGCAGCGGCAGCGGCGCCCCGTCCAGCAGGAGCAGCACGGCCAGCAGCAGCGACCCCGCGACGATCACCAGCACCATCGGCGAGGCCAGCTCGGCGCGCGCGTACATCAGGTGCCGGGCCGAGCGCAGCGCGCCGAGCCCGAAGTCGAAGCGCGATCCCCAGGCGCGCTGGACCGCGAAGTAGCCGTGCAGCGGGTCGCCCCGGACCCGGCCCACCCACAGCACGTACCCGCCCCAGCCCAGCGGGGCCAGCGCCCCGGCCGCCCAGACCGGGCCCGGTGCCCGGCCCCGGCGGAGCCAGATCTCCTGCGCGGCGGCCACCGTCACGGCCGCGCCGACCGCGATGCCGCTGGGCCGGGAGAGCCCGGCCGCCGCCGCGAGCAGGGCGGCGGCCGTCCAGTGCCGGGTCAGCAGCGCGTACAGCGACCACGCGGCCAAGGCGGTGAGCAGCGGCTCCGTGTAGCCCAGGCTCAGGATCACCGAGTGCGGCAGCAGCCCCCACAGCAGCGCCAGCAGCAGCCCGGCCCGGGGGCCGTGCAGCCGCTCGCCGATCAGGTACACGCCGACGGCGGCGGCCCCGGCCGCGGTCCAGGAGACCAGCAGCCCGGCCCCGGCCGGTCCCACCCCGGGCAGCACCGCGCAGAGCAGCCGCATCAGCCCCGGGTAGAGCGGGAAGAAGGCCAGGTCGCTGTGGACGGTGCCGCCGGGGAAGACGACGGTGCGGCCGTAGCCGTGGGCGGCGATGGAGGTGTACCAGCCGGCGTCCCAGGAGGTGCCGAGCACCGCGACCGGGTCCTTGCCGAAGTGCCGGCCGGCCAGCGCCAGGGCCAGCGCACCCAGGCCCCGGGCGGCGGCGAAGGCGCCGAGCGCGAGCCCGGCCCGGCGGGCCGCCGTCCGGCCCCGGTCCCGGACACCGGCGGCCGGACCGGTCCGGGACCGGGCCAGGGTGCTGGTGCTCGACATGGGTCCCGCCCCTCGACGACTGGCGACCGTGGTCCGTGGTGCGACAAGCAGACTTTGCACCGATATCAGCCGATAGATCCCCAGGCACGCCGGACGTGCACCCGCCCGGAGCCACCGCTCGACAGGGCGCCGCGGGGGCCCGAGACTCGGGAGCATGGACGAGGGAACGCCCGGCCCGGCGGCGCCGGTGCGCCGGCTGGTGCTGCTGCGGCACGCGAAGTCGGCCTGGCCCGACGGGGTGCCGGACCACGACCGCCCGCTCGCCCCGCGGGGCCGCCGGGACGCCCCGGCGGCCGGCCGGCTGCTGCGCGAGCTGGACTGCGTACCCGACCTGGTGGTCTGCTCCACCGCCCGGCGGGCCCGGGAGACCTGGGAGCTGGCCGCGGAGGAGCTGGGCATCCCGGTGCCGGTGCCGGTCCGCCACGACGACCGGGTCTACGCCGCGGCCCCGGCCGCCCTCACCCGGGTCCTGCGGGAGGTGGACCCGGCGCTGCGCACCGTTGCGCTGGTCGGCCACAACCCGGGCATGGAGGAGCTGGCCGACGCCCTCGCGCTGCCCCCGGCGACCGGGGCCGAGTCCGCGGCCCTCGCCCGGATGGTGCAGAAGTTCCCCACCTGCGCCTTCCCCCTCCTCACCCTCGGCCGCTTCACCACCTGGGCCACGCTCGCCCCCGCCACCTGCCACCTGACGTCCTTCGTCGTCGCCCGGTCGGGGTGAGGGGCGTCCGAAAGGGCGTCAGAGGGCCAGGGTGCGCAGGCGTTCGGCGGCTTCCTCGAGGACGGGCTGCTGCTTGCAGAAGGCGAAGCGGACCAGGGCGCGGCCGGCGTCCTTGTCGTCGTAGAAGACCGAGTTGGGGATGGCCACCACCCCGCAGCGGGCCGGCAGGGTGCGGCAGAACTCCAGGCCGTCGGTGCCGCCGAGCGGGGTGATGTCGGTGGTGATGAAGTACGTGCCCTGCGGGCGGAAGACCCGGAAGCCGGCCGCGGTCAGGCCCGCGGAGAGGATGTCGCGCTTGCCGCGCAGGTCCTCGCGGAAGGCCGTGTAGTAGGAGTCGGGCAGCGCCAGCGCCTCGGCGATCGCGTACTGGAAGGGCCCCGAGGAGACGTACGTCAGGAACTGCTTGGCGGTGCGGACGGCGGTGAGCAGGGAGGGCGGGGCGGTGACCCAGCCGACCTTCCAGCCGGTGAAGGAGAAGGTCTTGCCCGCGGAGGAGATGGTCACGGTCCGCTCGCGCATCCCGGGGAAGGACGCCAGCGGGACGTGCGCCCCCTCGAAGACCAGGTGCTCGTAGACCTCGTCGGTGATCACCAGCAGGTCCCGCTCCACGGCCAGCTCCGCGACGGCGCGCAGCTGGGCCTCGGGGAGCACGGTGCCGGTCGGGTTGTGCGGGGTGTTCAGGAGCAGCAGCCGGGTGCGCGGGCCGACCGCGGCCCGCAGCTCGTCCAGGTCCAGGCCGAAGGCGTCGCCTTCGGGCCGCAGGGTGACCGGGACGCGGGTGGCGCCGGCCATCGCGATGCAGGCGGCGTACGAGTCGTAGTACGGCTCCAGGGCGATCACCTCGTCGCCCGGCTCCAGCAGGGCCAGCAGCGAGGCCGCGATGGCCTCGGTGGCGCCGGCGGTCACCAGCACCTCGCTGTCCGGGTCGTAGCCCAGGCCGTAGAAGCGCTGCTGGTGGGCGGCGACGGCGGCGCGCAGCTCGGGGACGCCGGGGCCCGGCGGGTACTGGTTGCCGCGGCCGTCGCGCAGGGCGCGCACGGCCGCCTCGGCGATCTCCGCCGGGCCGTCGGTGTCGGGGAAGCCCTGGCCCAGGTTGATGGAGCCGGTCGAGGCGGCCAGCGCGGACATCTCCGCGAAGATCGTGGTGCCGAAGCCGGCCAGGCCCCGGTTGAGCAGCGGGCGGCAGGCGGAACCGGAGGCGTCGGCGGAGCTGTGAGGTGCGGTCATGTCCGCCATCCTGTGCAGAACCTCTGGACTTGCTCAAGTGTGCTTTGGGCCGTCGGGAGCGCGGGCATCCCCCTGGCAACGCGGGCCCGGGGGGCCCGCTCCCGGGGGACCGGGTGACGGGGGAGGGGCACGGAGATGGCCATGTTCCTGGTTTTCGCAGTGGTGATCGCGGTGATCGTGTTCTCCGCGGTGTCCGGAAAGAAGAAGAGCAAGGGCGGGGCGGTCCGCAAGGGCCACAGCCGCTCGCGCCGGGGCGGTTCCAGCAGCTGGTGGGACGGCGGCGGTTCGTCCTGCGGGGGATCGTCCTCCTGCGGTGGCGGTCACTCGTGTGGCGGCGGGTCCTCCTGCGGGGGCGGCTCGTCCTGCGGGGGCGGCGGCTGCGGGGGCGGCAGCTGAGGGGCGCGGCGGGCCGGGCCGTTAGCCGGTTCGGGTGGTTCGGCAGCACGCTTCGAGCGGCTGTGGACGGCGGTTCGAGCTGACACGGGGCAGCGGCGGACCGCGTACGGGGCGACGTCCGGCGGGGTCTTCGGGGAAGTGGCTGGAGGAGGCCGTAACTACCGCTGGGCGTCGTCCTGTTGAACAGGTGAACTGGATAGCCCCCGAGGGGATGTAAACCACGTCAAGTTGGGTAAAAACGCTGTGTGCGCCGCGCCTTTCATGATTCCCTCGGTTGAGTAGACCAGTCCTCGGACCTCCTGGGACTTCCTGTGGACCCGAGCCGGAGAACCCCGCAAGAGCTGCTTTCCGGCCGGGGCCCCGCTCGGTGCCGCAGCCGGCCCACTTCCCTCGCGCGTTTGCGGAGCCGACTCATGCTCACGACCCTCAAGACCACGTACACCGACACGCGTGCCGCCGACCTCGCCTGGGCCCTGGGCCGGGACCCGCTGCCCGCCCTGGCCGTCATGAAGCTCGAACTCGCGGGGGCCAAGGTCGAATTGCGCCTGCTCGGCGCCTCCCACCAGGTGCTGCTGGAGGAGGGGGACGTCCTCTGTTCGGAGACGGTCGCCTGCATGCCGGGCAGCAGCACGCCGCTGCCGCTCGGCGTCGCCAAGCGGGTGGGCGACTGGGAGTACGAGTTCGCGGCGCGGGTGGAAACCCTTTCGCAGGGCTCGTTCGCCGGGCGGGCCCAGGAGCTGCTGGCCCTGGTCGCGGACCACCCGAACGGCCTCGCCGGCACCTTTCCCGGCAGCCCGCACGCCTTCACCGCCATGCTCGTCCAGCGGCACGAGGGCCAGGTGCGCTGGCGCACCTGGCACGCCTACCCGCAGGAGGGCCAACTGGTCGCCACCCGCACCCGGGTCGGCGTACGGGTGGCGGCCGCCAGCGCGCAGGTGGCTCCGGCCCTGTGACGTACGTACCGCCAACTGGCTGACACAGTGCGCCGGTTGCACCCATGTGGGTGACGGGGTGCGAGCATGCCGTGACGTACGGTTCGGTTCATGATCGACCGTTCCCCTCCCGTTGGCGGGGAGGCCCCGAGCGCACCGGCCGCCTCCGGCGGGTCCCCGGCGCCGGAGCCGCGGGCAGCCGCGTCCCCGATGCCGGAGCCGGAGCCGACCGCGGCCCCGACGGCGGCCCTGCCCGTACGGCCCCGGACCGGCCGGCTGCTGGTCCTCGCCACCGTGTTCGTCTGCGCGGCCTGCGGACTCGTGTACGAGCTGGAGCTGCTGGCGCTCGCGTCCTACCTGATCGGCGACTCCGTCACCCAGGCCTCCGTCGTGCTCTCCGTGATGGTCTTCGCGATGGGCGTCGGCTCGCTGCTGGCCAAGCGCCTGCGCCGGCGGCCGGCCGCCGGCTTCGGCGCCGTCGAGGCGGGCCTCGCCCTGATCGGGGGCCTGTCGGCCATAGCCCTCTACGCCTGCTTCGCCTGGCTGGGCGAGTCGAGACCCGCGCTGGTGGCCTTCTCGCTGGCCATCGGGGTGCTGATCGGCGCCGAGATCCCGCTGCTGATGACGCTGATCCAGCGGGTCCGGCGGCAGGACGCGGGCGGCGCGGTCGCCGACCTCTTCGCCGCCGACTACGTGGGCGCGCTGGTCGGCGGCCTGGCCTTCCCCTTCCTGCTGCTGCCGATGCTGGGGCAGCTGACCGGCGCGATGCTGACCGGCGCGGTCAACGCCGCGGCCGGCGGGGCGCTGGTGCTGTGGCTGTTCCGCGGGGACCTCAGCCGCCGGGCCCGCTGGCTGCTGCTGGTCGCCAACGTCACCGTGCTGGCCGTGCTGGCCTGCGCCACGGCGCTGGCCGACGACTTCGAGCGGGTGGCCCGGCGCGCGGTCTACGGCGGCGAGGTCCGGGTGGCCGTCCAGACGGACGTGCAGGAACTGGTGGTCACCGGCCCCTCCCGGGGGTCGCCGCGCAGCCTCGACCTGTACCTCGACGGCCGGCTGCGGGTCTCCGGCTACGACGAGCACCGCTACCACGAAGCCCTGGTGCACCCCGCGATGAACGGCCCGCACGCCCGGGTGCTGGTGCTCGGCGGCGGGGACGGGCTGGCCGCCCGGGAGGTGCTGCGCTACCCGGACGTGCGGTCGGTGACCGTGGTGGAGCTGGACCCGGGGGTGGTCCGACTGGCCCGCACCGACCCGATGCTCTCCGCCCTCAACGCCCACGTCTACGGCGACCCCCGGCTGCGGGTGGTCACCGCGGACGCCTTCGGCTGGCTGCGCGCCGGCGGCGACGGGATCGCGTACGACGTGGTGATCTCCGACCTGCCGGATCCGGGGATCACGCCCAGCACCAAGCTGTACTCGCAGGAGTTCTACGGCCTGGTGGCGCGCTCGCTGCGGCCGGGCGGCCGGATCGGGGTGCACGCCGGGCCGCTCACCAGCCGCCCGCACACCTTCTGGACGGTCGAGGCGACCCTGCGGGCGGCCGGGCTGGCGACCCGGCCCTATGCCGCGGGCGGCCGGCTCTCCGGCTTCTCGGCCGGCCCGGACCGCTCCTCCGGCCGGGGCCGGGCCCCGCAGGACTGGGGGTTCGTGCTGGCCGGCCGGGGGCAGCCGCCGGCCCTGGGGATCCGGCGGGACACCGCCTGGCTGCGCTCGCTCTCGCTGGCCGGCCTCGCGGCGGCCTCCCGGGACGCCGAGCGCACCCGCATCCCGGGCCTGCCCCCTTCGACGCTGCCACATCCCCGCTACACGTAACCGGTGCGAAAGCC
Organism: Streptomyces sp. NPDC089919; assembly: GCF_040684615.1. Lineage (NCBI taxonomy): Bacteria > Bacillati > Actinomycetota > Actinomycetes > Kitasatosporales > Streptomycetaceae > Streptomyces > Streptomyces sp. NPDC089919. The sequence continues at coordinate 37,001 of NZ_JBFBGK010000053.1, read as the reverse complement.
GCCCGCGTGGGTAGGCTCGGTTTCCATGGAGCATCAGGTGTTCGTACCGGTGACCGTGGACCCCCTCCGAGCCGTGTTGCGGGATCCCGCACGGGTGGCGCGCTGCGTGCCCGGGCTCCAGCGGGACGCCGAGGCGACCGCGGGGCCGCTGGCCGGCCGGCTCAAGGTACGGGTGGCCGGCCACACGGTCACCTACCGCGGGGCGCTGGCCGTGACCGAGGCGGCCGGCGGGTCCGGCGACTCCTTCCTCGTCTCGGGCCGGGGCGCCGAGGTGCGCGGGCCCGGCACGGTCGTACTGACCCTGCGGCTGGGGCTGCGGGCGGACGGCGAGGGCACCTGGATGGACTTCTCCGGCGGCGCGGACGTGGCGGGCCGGGCGGCCGACTTCCCGCCCGAGGCCGCCCTCTCCGCCGTGCACCGGCTGCTGGACCGGGCGGGCGCCGCGCTGGGCGTGGAGGCGTCCCGCACCCCGGCCGGCGGCGGCCTGGCCGCGGCGGTGCCGGCCGGTGCCGGCCTCGGCGACGACGGCCCGCAGGACGACGGCGCGGACGAGGACGACCTGGCCGACGACGGCCTGCGCGACGACGTTTTCTCGGCTCCGGGACCGGCCGGGGACGGCCCGGAGGACTCGGACGCCCCCTCGGACGAGGACGACGCGCCGGCCGGGGCCGCCGCGGGCCGGTCCGCGGTCTTCGACGCCGAGGTGCCGCCGCCGGCCCTCGACCCGGCCCTCGACCCCTTCCGGGAGGACGACTTCGGCACCCGGGTGCCCGCCGAGGCCGCCCACGCCCGCCGCACGATGATCGGCCGCAGCGCGGAGGAGGTGGACCACGCGCCCCCGCGCGGCCGGTACGCCCCCGTCCCCGCCCCGGAGGCCGGCGGGGCGGCCGGCACCCTGCGCTGGGCGGCCCCGGCGGCGGCCCTCGCCGTCGCCTCCGCCGTGGTGGTCGTACGGGCGCTGCGCCGCCGCAACTGACCCGCCGGCACTGACCCGCCAAGGCCCGGCCGCCGCTGGTCCGTTCCGCGAGGGCGGGACCGTAGGGTCGGGGTATGACTACGCAACTGACTGCGGGCGGCGTGGATGTGGTCGTCGATCAGGGGAACGGCTGCCGGATCAGCAGCCTGCGCATCGACGGCACGGAGCTGCTGCGCCAGGGGGACCACTACGGCGCTTTCCCGATGGTGCCCTGGTGCGGACGGGTCCGCGAGGGGCGCTTCCGCAACGGCGCCGCCGAGCACCAGCTGCCGCTGAACTCCCCGCCGCACGCCATCCACGGCTACGGCCGGGAGAGCGCCTGGAAGCAGGTGCGGCACGAGGCGCGGGAGGCGGCCTTCGTCTACGACCTGCGCGACCCCTGGCCCTACAGCGGCCGGGTCACCCAGACCGTGGAGCTCACCGAGGAGTCCCTGACCCTGGCGATGGGCGTGGAGACGTACGGCGACTCCTTCCCCGCGCAGGCCGGCTGGCACCCGTGGTTCCTGCGCCGGCTCGCCGAGGGCGAGGAGGAGGTCCGGGTGGACTTCGCCCCGGCCTGGCAGGAGGAGCGGGGGGCCGACCACCTGCCCACCGGGCGCCGGATCGACCCGCTGCCGGGCCCTTGGGACGACTGCTTCGGCATGCCGGACGGCGTGGCGGTCACCCTGACCTGGCCCGGGCGGCTGGAGTTGAAGGTCACCAGCCGCGCCGAATGGGTGGTCGTCTACGACGAGCAGGCCGAGGCGGTCTGCGTCGAGCCCCAGTCGGGCCCGCCCAACGGCCTCAACACCCTGCCCCGGCTGGTCACCCCGGTCGACCCCCTGGAGGTCGCCACCACCTGGACCTGGCGCCGTCTCTAGGCCCGGGCGCAGGCCCTAAGCTCGTGGGCATGAGTGACGTACGTGGTGAGCTGCTGCAGCAGATCAAGGACAAGGCCGTGGTGCACGGCAAGGTCATCCTCTCTTCGGGTCGTGAGGCCGACTACTACATCGACCTGCGCCGGGTGACCCTCGACGGCGTGGCCGCCCCGATGGTCGGCCAGGTCATGCTCGACCTCACCGCCGAGCTCGACTTCGACTGCGTCGGCGGCCTGACCCTGGGCGCCGACCCGGTCGCCACCTCGATGCTGCACGCCTCCGCCGCGCGCGGGCAGCGGCTGGACGCCTTCGTGGTCCGCAAGGCCCAGAAGGCGCACGGCATGCAGCGCCGTATCGAGGGCGCCGACGTCAAGGGCCGCCGCTGCCTGGTGGTCGAGGACACCTCCACCACCGGCGGTTCGCCGCTGACCGCGGTCGAGGCGGTGCGCGAGGCGGGCGGCGAGGTCGTGGCCGTGGCGACGATCGTGGACCGCGGCGCGGCCGACGCCATCGCCGGGGCGGGCCTGACGTACCTCACCGGCTACCAGCTGGACGATCTCGGCCTGAGCTGAGCCCCTCGATCCAGCTCCGGGCAAGTCATGACTTAGGTCCCGCTGAGCCGGGGAACAGGCCCTGAGCTGCCCTTATTCACGCAAGGCGGAGTGTTTCACGTGAAACACTCCGCCTTGCGTGCGTGTGGCGTGGACGTGCCGGGTGGACGGGCCCCGAGAGTCTGGAAGGATAGGCGCGACGGTGACGTCACTCCCAGGTCAGGGTCTGAACAGCAATCCACCTGCACATCACTTAGGAGCGGACAGATGCCCATCGCAACCCCCGAGGTCTACAACGAGATGCTCGACCGGGCGAAGGCTGGCAAGTTCGCCTACCCGGCGATCAACGTGACCTCGACCCAGACCCTGCACGCGGCCCTGCGCGGCTTCGCGGAGGCCGAGAGCGACGGCATCATCCAGATCTCCACCGGTGGTGCGGAGTTCCTGGGCGGCCAGTACAACAAGGACATGGTGACCGGCGCCGTCGCCCTGGCCGAGTTCGCCCACATCGTGGCCGCGAAGTACGACATCACCGTCGCGCTGCACACGGACCACTGCCCCAAGGACAAGCTGGACGGCTACGTCCGCCCGCTCCTCGAGGTCTCCGCCGAGCGCGTGGCCAAGGGCCTGAACCCGCTCTTCCAGTCGCACATGTGGGACGGCTCCGCCGAGACCCTGTCCGACAACCTGGCCATCGGCCAGGAGCTGCTGGCGAAGGCCGCCGCCGCCAAGATCATCCTCGAGGTCGAGATCACCCCGACCGGTGGCGAGGAGGACGGCGTCAGCCACGAGATCAACGACGAGCTGTACACCACCGTCGACGACGCGATCCGCACCGCCGAGGCCCTGGGCCTGGGCGAGAAGGGCCGCTACCTGCTCGCCGCCTCCTTCGGCAACGTGCACGGCGTCTACAAGCCGGGCAACGTGGTCCTGCGCCCCGAGCTCCTCAAGGACCTCCAGGCCGGTGTGGGCGAGAAGTACGGCAAGTCCTCGCCGTTCGACTTCGTCTTCCACGGCGGCTCGGGCTCCACGGCTGAGGAGATCGCCACCGCGCTGGAGAACGGCGTCGTGAAGATGAACCTCGACACCGACACCCAGTACGCCTTCACCCGCCCGGTCGCGGACCACATGTTCCGCAACTACGACGGTGTCCTGAAGGTCGACGGCGAGGTCGGCACGAAGTCCACCTACGACCCGCGCACCTGGGGCAAGCTCGCCGAGGCCGGCATGGCCAAGCGCGTCACCGAGGCCTGCGCCAACCTGCGCTCCACCGGCACCAAGCTGAAGTAACCGGCACCGGGATCCGTCCCGGTCGCAGGCTCCGCGCGAAGGGCCCCGCGGTCACCCACCGGTGACCGCGGGGCCCTTCGTCATGCGGTCCTCAAGCTGCCCTCAAGCCGCCGTCAGCCCTGGTCGGGGCGGTGTCCGGGCAATCTCCCGCGGAGGTGACATTGCCTGCGACCGCCGGATGCAGCCCTCCGGTCCGGCGTCCCACGATGGACGCCATGACCACGACCACACGGCCCTCCGACTCGGGCTGGACGAACTTCGCCGGGACCCGCTACTTCTTCAGCTCGGCGAAGGCCTCGGCGCTGCTGTCCTGAAGGAACTGCCAGCAGCGCTCGGTCTCGTCCTTCTCCTCGATCGAGCCCGCGGCCCGCGCCAGCGCGGCCAGGCAGCGCAGGAAACCGCGGTTGGCCTGGTGGCTCCACGGGATCGGGCCGTGGCCCTTCCAGCCGGACCGGCGCAGGGCGTCCAGGCCGCGGTGGTAGCCGGTGCGGGCGTAGGCGTAGGACTCGACCACCCGGCCGGCCTCGAAGGCGTCCTCGGCGAGCACCGCCCAGGCGAGCGAGAAGGTGGGGAACTGCGCCACGACCTCGGCCGCCGGCCGGGCCTCCTCGCCGAGCAGGCGGTAGGCCTCGTCGTTCTCGGGCAGGTAGGTCGGCTCCGGGCCGCCCAGCAGGTTCTTGTGCGTCGTCATGCCCGAAGTCTGCCACCTGCGTCCCGCCGCACCGGGCCTCCCCGGAGGCTCGCCGGAGCCCCGGAACGTGAGCCGGATCACCCCGGGACAGGCCGGAAGTGCGGGCTTATGATGCCCGCAGGGGACCGGGGCTCCACGACCACCAGGAAGGAGCGGACCGCTACCCGGAAGCTCGTGTCGAGGAGACAGCGATGTCGCACGCCCTTGATGCCTCCGGAGCCGGTTCGGACACCCCGAACCTCGACTTCGCCGGCACCACCCCCTACGAGGACTACGTCCAGGCGGACGTCCTCACCCACCTCCAGCACCCGCTCTCGGACGACCCGGGTGAGATGGTCTTCCTGGTCACCACCCAGGTCATGGAGCTGTGGTTCACCGTCATCGTCCACGAGTGGGAGACCGCCGCGCGGGCCCTGCGCGAGGACGACCTCGGCGTCGCCATGGACGCCCTCGCCCGCTCCTGCCGCGAGCTGGAGGCGCTGAACGCCTCCTGGCGGCCCCTGATCAACCTCACCCCCGCGCAGTTCAACGCGTACCGCAGCGCGCTCGGCGAGGGCTCCGGCTTCCAGTCCGCGATGTACCGCCGGATGGAGTTCCTGCTCGGCGAGAAGTCCGCCTCCATGCTGGTGCCGCACCGCGGCGCGCCGCGGGTCCACGCCGAACTGGAGAAGGCCCTCCAGGAGCCCAGCCTCTACGACGAGGTGCTGCGGCTGCTGGCCCGGCGCGGGCTGCCGGTCCCGGAGTCCGTGCTGGAGCGGGACCTGTCCCAGCGGTACGAGCCGGTGGCCGAGGTCGAGGCGGTGTGGGCCGGCATCTACGGCTCCGACGACCAGCACGGCGAGCTGGTCCGGCTGGGCGAGGCGCTCACGGACGTGGGCGAGCTGGTCTGGCGCTGGCGCAACGACCACCTGGTCGCCACCCGCCGCGCGATGGGCGCCAAGGTCGGCACCGGCGGCTCGGCGGGCGTGGCCTGGCTCGAGAAGCGCGCCAGCAAGAACGTTTTTCCCGAGCTGTGGACGGCGCGCAGCCATGTCTGAGACCTCCTTCTCCAGCACCTCCCTCTCCATACGTGCGGCCGAGCTGGACGCCGCCGACGAACTGGGCAAGCTCCGTGAGCGCTTCCGGCTCCCCGAGGGCGTGGTCTACCTCGACGGGAACTCCCTGGGCGCCCTGCCCGCCGGGGTCCCCGGCCGGGTCGCGGACGTGGTCTCGCGCGAGTGGGGCGAACTGCTGATCCGCTCCTGGGACGAGAGCGGCTGGTGGACCGCGCCCGAGCGGATCGGCGACCGGATCGCCCCGCTGGTGGGCGCCGCGCCGGGCCGCGTCGTGGTGGGCGACTCCACCAGCGTGAACCTCTTCAAGGCGCTGGTCGGCGCCGCCCGGCTGGCCGCGGGGCGCGGTGACGCGGGCCGCACCGAACTGCTCGTGGACGCCACGACCTTCCCCACCGACGGGTACATCGCCCAGTCCGCGGCCCGGATGACCGGGCTGACCCTGGTCCCGGTCGAGCCCGCCGACCTCCCGGCGGCCCTCGGCCCGCGCACCGCCGTGGTCCTGATGAACCACGTCGACTACCGCTCCGGCCGGCTGCACGACCTGCCGGGCCTGACCGCGGCCGTGCAGGCGGCGGGCGGCCTGGCGGTCTGGGACCTCTGCCACAGCGCGGGCGCGCTGCCCGTGGGCCTGGACGAGCACCGGGTCGACCTCGCGGTGGGCTGCACGTACAAGTACCTGAACGGCGGGCCCGGTTCGCCCGCGTACCTGTACATCGCCGAGCGGCACCAGGACGCCTTCGACTCCCCGCTGCCGGGCTGGAACTCGCACGCCGAGCCCTTCGCGATGGCGCCCGGGTACGTCCCGGCCGAGGGCGCGGTGCGCGGCCGGGTCGGTACCCCGGACATCCTCTCGATGCTCGCCCTGGAGGCGGCGCTGGAGGTCTGGGAAGGGGTCTCGATCGAGGCGGTGCGCGCCAAGTCGCTGGCCCTGACGGACTTCTTCCTGGAGTGCGTGGCGGCGTACCTGCCGGCCGGCCGGGTCGAGCCGGTGACCCCGGCCGGGCACGCCGAGCGCGGCAGCCAGGTCGCCCTCCGCTGCCCCGACGCCAAGCGGCTGATGACCGAACTGATCGCTCGCGGCGTCATCGGCGACTTCCGCCACCCCGACGTCCTCCGCTTCGGCTTCACCCCGCTGTACGTCGGCTTCGCCGATGTGGAGCGGGCGGCGCGGGTGTTGGGTCACGTTTCTGGGTGATCTTGGGGTAGGGGCGGGGCGGGGCCCAGGCTTCGGGGCGCTGCCCCGGACCCCGCGCCTCAATCGCCGGCGGGGCTTGGTGTGCCGGGCCGGCAGCGGGGCTGGATCAGCCACTTCTTCGGCTGGGCTGGATCAGCCACTTCTCCGGTGGGGCGGAGATGCCCGGCCTGGCGGGGTGCAGGGGGCGGCGGCTCCGGGGGCCGGACGTGGTGTGTGGGTCCCCGCCGCTTGCGGGGGCGCGGCCTGCAGGCCCTGCGGCAGGCCCACCCCTGGGACGAGCGGCTTCGCCGTGGCCCTTCGGGCCATCCCAGGCCCGGGCCTGCCTCCGGACCAGCCTGCCACACCCCCGCAAGCGGCTCCCCACACACCACGTCCGGCCACGGCACCGCGAGCAATTGAGGGGCTTGCCCGCGGGACCGGGTGGGGTCAGTCGATCTTGATGGAGCTGACGCGGTCGTTCCAGCCGGAGCGGAGGACGCCTTCCTCGGCCCAGGCACCGGTGTTGCCGGGGTACCAGTAGCCGACGCCGTCGTTGTGCTCGGCCAGGTGCGAGGTGCAGGCGCCCACCTTGTAGGAGGACATCTGGTCGTTGAAGTTCCAGCCGTTGCTGCCGAGGTTCTGCCAGTAGCCCCGGTCCCAGAAGGACAGCACCCGGCCGCTGAAGCCGCCGTCCGCGTAGAGCCGCAGCGGCGAGGAGCAGGCCGCCAGGGCGCCGGTGGGGGCGAGCTTCGCCTCGGCCGAGGCGAGCTCGGCCGTGGTGCGGAAGCACCGGACGGTGCCGGCGGACCGCGCGATCAGACAGGCCTTGGCCGCGCCCCAGTCGCCGGCCATGTCCAGGGTGCCGCCCTCGAACCGCGCCAGGGTCGAGCCGGGGGCGGAGACGGCGGCGGCCCCCGCGGCCGGGGCCGCCTGGGCGGTGCCGGTGACCGCGATCAGGGCGGCCGCGGCGACCGCCAGGGCCACCGCGGCGGCCGCCCGGCCACCGGTACGGACGGTGCGGCCTTGCAGGTTCCCACGCTCTCGAAGGGTTCGCATCACTGCACTCCTCGCAGGTCGGGCCGGGCCCCACGCCGACGGGGGCCGGGCTGCGGTGGGAACACTAGGCCGGGGCGGTGTGGCGCCAGTGACCTCGTGGGACGGCGGAGACGGCAAGGTCCCCGGCGGGCCGTCCGGGACACTCCGGGGGAGTGTCCCGGACAGCCCGGGGCCCGGCTTCTCCCCGGATGTCGGACAGCTCCCCGCCCCGGGCCGTCCGTCCCGGTCCGCCCGGGCCCGGGCGGCGGTAGGGTCGGGGCGGCACGCGGCGGGGAGAGGAACCACATGCACAGCGGGACGCACACGCAGACCTACGGCTCCGGCTACGCCCCGGACGGCTGGCCGGCCAACGAACTCGAGGAGACCCTGACCGCCTCGCTGGGCAACCCCCAGGCCGGCGGCCGGATCCTCGAGGTGCTGGGCCGCAGCCAGGTCTGGGTGCCGCTGCCGGAGGGCGGTTCCGCGGAGAGCGGTCCGCTCACCCTGCCGACCATGGAGATCGAGGGCGTGCCCTACGTCCCGGTCTACAGCTCCCAGCAGCAGTTCACCCGCTGCGCCGGCCCCCACATGCCCTTCGCCGTGGCCCCGGCCGTCGAGTTCGCCCGCGGCCTGCCCCCGCAGCTCGGCGTGGCGGTGAACCCGGAGGGTGCCATCGGCGTCCCGCTGCCCCCGCCCGCCGTGGCCGAGCTGTGCCGGGCCGGCCGGACCGCCCTGGACGGGCCCGCCACCGGCGGCCGGGTGCGGCTCTTCGAGCCGGACTGGCAGGAGGAGCCGGTGGACTTCCTCACCGCCGCCGGCGAGGAGTTCCGCGGCACCGGCGTGGTGGCCTCGGCCCGCCGCTGCCTGGCCAGCATCGAGGGCGGCGAGCCGGTCCTCTTCGTCGGCGTGCAGTTCCTGAACTGGGAACTGGCCGACCGCAACGCCCCCATGGAGGCCCTGGGCCGGGCCCTGGCCCGGGTCCGCCCGCCGTGGCCGGTGAACCTGCTCCTGCTGGACGTGGCCCAGGACCCGGTAGGCGACTGGATGCTCGAGCGCGTGCGCCCCTTCTACCTGGCCTAGAGGCCCGTAAGCTGTTTCCGTCTCCAGCCGCACTCGTGTTCCGGCGGCCGGACCACGTCACGACGGGCGGACGAAAGACGAAGAGGGGTACCGGGTGAGTGCGTCAGGCACGGCCGGGGCGGGCCAGGTCGAGCACATGCTGCGGCAGGTGACGCCCGGGCGCTACGACAGCTACGAGGCGTTGTTGCACGCCCTGGCCGACGGCCGGGTGTGGATGCTGCTCTGGCACGGACAGCCCGGCTCGGCCGAGGCGCAGTACGGCGGCATGGAGGTCGACGGGCTCGGCTACGCGCCCTGCGTGACCTCGGCCGAGGAGCTGGCCGCCAGCGGCTGGAACCGCGCGTACGAGGTGGTCACCGGCCGCGACATCGCCCGGGCCCTCTACCCCGACCGGTGGGGGATCTGGCTCAACCCGCACGCCTCCGGCGGCGGCGTGGGCATCCCCTGGGCCGATCTGCGCCGGATCGCCACCGGCCTGGACCGGATGCCGGCCGGGCCGCTGCGGATCTCCGAGCCGGCCGTGGAGCTCCCGCAGTTCTACGCCCTGCTCACCCAGCACGCGCACGGCACCGGCGCGATCCGCTCGCTGCGCCGCGCGTGGGTGCAGCCCGCGCTGGGTTCCGCGTACCTCGCCATCGGCCTCGACCTGTACGACTCCTCCGCGCCGGCCGTCGCCTCGGTGCGCGAGACGATGCGCAAGGTGATCTCCGCGGTGCCGGACGGCCTGCCGGTGTCCACCGTCGCGCTGGCCGACGAGCACGATCCGGTCGCGATGTGGCTGCGCGCCCAGGCGCGGCCGTTCTACGACCGCGAGGCGCACGCCGCCGCGTACTAGCAGTCACCGAGGGGCCCCCGGGTCCTTCGAGTTGACCAGAATCCGAGACCCCCGTCTCGAAGGCCGTACCGGCCCCGCCGGTGCGGCCTTTTCCGTTTGCCCGGTATCGACCGAGTCGTTACCACCCAAGTTGCCCGATCGAAGCGGGAGTTGGGTGCGATGTCCGTTCCGCGAGGTACGGCCGCTCTTGATCCGCTGAGGCGATCGTACGGTCCGGATAACGGAAGACATCTAGCCACATCACGGTTGCGCATCACATCCCCGCCGGGTCTGGCGGGTGATCGCGGCGCCGATGAAGACTCCCCCCACCGGAGCAGCCGGGGCAGCCGATCACCGGCTCTTCACGTGCACTTCAGACGCGCTTTTCCAGCCACGACTGCATCTGTTTCAACTGCGCTTCACCTGGCAAGCAATCGCACCAATCGCACCAGCAGCGACACCGATGTGAACCAAGCCGCTACAGCGGCGGGCATGGGCCGGCCACCCGTCGGCCGAGAGGGGTCCCCACCACGATGACGGCACCACTGCACGACACCGCCGCGGACGAAATCGCCGCCGTCGCCGCCGACGTCCCTGCCAAGGCCATCGAAGGTCGTTCGCCCGGCAAGATCGCGTGGATGCGCCTCAAGCGCGACAAGGTCGCCCTGGCCGGCGGCTTCGTAGTGCTCTTCCTGGTCGTGGTCGCGGTCTTCGCGCCGCTGATCGTGAACCTCCTGGGCCACCCGCCGAACGAGTTCCACGAGAACATGATCGACCCGGACCTGGGCACGCCCAAGGGCAGCTTCGGTGGCATCAGTTCGGACTTCCTGCTGGGCGTCGAGCCCACCAACGGCCGCGACATGTTCAGCCGGATCGTCTACGGCTCCCGGATCTCGCTGCTGGTGGCCTTCCTGGCCGCGTTCGTCTCCGTGGTCATCGGTTCGATCCTCGGCGCCCTGGCCGGCTTCCTGGGCGGCTGGGTCGACGCGGTGATCAGCCGCACCATGGACCTGCTGCTGGCCTTCCCGCAGCTGCTCTTCACCATCGCCCTGGTCTCCGTGGTCCCCAACTCGCTGTGGGGCCTGACCGGTTCCGGCGTCCGCATGGCCGTCCTGATCGTGGTCATCGGCTTCTTCGGCTGGCCGTACATCGGCCGCATCGTGCGAGGTCAGACCATCTCGCTGCGTGAGCGCGAGTACGTCGAGGCGGCCCGCTCGCTGGGCGCCGGCCGCGGCTACATCCTCTTCAAGGAACTGCTGCCCAACCTGGTGGCGCCGATCCTCGTCTACACGACGCTGATCATCCCGACCAACATCCTCACCGAAGCGGCCCTGAGCTTCCTGGGTGCGGGCGTCAAGCCCCCCACCCCCTCCTGGGGAAAGATGCTCTCCGACGCGATCGGCATCTATGAGGCGGACCCCACGTTCATGGTGGTCCCCGGTCTCGCGATCTTCATCACCGTCCTGGCGTTCAACCTCTTCGGGGACGGGCTGCGTGACGCACTCGACCCCAAGGGCAGCTGAACCGATTCACCTGATTCACCTGAATCCATTCCCGGAGGTTGGAACACAGTGATCCGCAGAAGGCAGACCCTCGCGATCGCGGCCACGGTGGCCGCGCTCGCCCTCACCGCCACCGCGTGCAGCGACGACAAGGACAGCGGCTCGGACGCCAAGTCGAACGCCGCGTTCAACGCCGCGACCAAGGGCTTCGTCAACGTCTCCGACAAGAAGGGCGGCGAGCTCAAGCTCTGGTCGCCCCAGGACGTCGACTACCTCGACCCGGCGCGCGCCTACTACGGCTTCGTCTGGAACCTCCAGCGCCTCTACGTCCGCCAGCTGCTCGCGTACGACAGCAAGCCGGGTGCCGCGGGCACCAAGCTGGTCCCGGACCTCGCCGCGGCCCTGCCGGAGCTGAGCAACGGCGGCAAGACCTACACGCTGAAGCTCAAGGACGGCGTGAAGTTCGAGGACGGCACGCCGATCACCTCGAAGGACATCAAGTACGGCATCGAGCGCGTCTTCGCGCAGGACGTCCTCTCGGGCGGCCCGACGTACCTGATCGACGTCCTGGACCAGGGCCAGAAGTACCCCGGCCCGTACAAGGACAAGGCCGCGGACAAGCTGGGCCTGAAGTCCGTCCAGACCCCGGACGACAAGACCATCGTCTTCAACCTGGCGAAGCCCAACTCGGACTTCTCCTACCTGCTGGCGATGCCCTCCTCCTCGCCGGTCCCGATGGCCAAGGACGACGGCGCCAAGTACACCAACCACCCGGTGTCCACGGGCCCGTACAAGGTCACCTCGTTCGCCGCGAACAAGGGCGCCACCTTCGAGCGGAACCCGAACTGGGACCCGAAGACGGACACCATCCGCCGGGGCCTGCCCGACAAGGTCTCGTTCACCGTGACCACCAACCCGGAGGACATGGACCGCCGCCTGCTCAGCGGTGACATCGACCTCGCGGTCGACGGCACCGGCGTGCAGTCCGCCGCGAAGATCAAGATCCTGCGCGACGCGAAGCTCAAGAAGAACGCGGACAACCCCTTCACGGGCTACATCCGCTACTTCGCCTTCCCGCAGACGGTCAAGCCCTTCGACAACATCGAGTGCCGCAAGGCCGTCATCTACGCGGCCGACCCGACCTCGCTGCAGACCGCGCGCGGCGGCCCGACCTCGGGTGACCTCGGCGCCAACATGCTGCCCCCGGGCATCCCGGGTGCCGACAAGGCCTTCGACCCGTTCGGTCTGACCGGCGGCAAGCCGCAGGTCGACAAGGCCAAGGCCGCGCTCGCCGCCTGTGGCCAGCCGAAGGGCTTCAAGACCACGATCGCGGTCCGCAACAACCGCGCCGCCGAGGTCAAGACCGCCGAGTCCCTGCAGGCCGCGCTGAAGACCGTGGGCATCGACGCCGCGATCGACCAGTACGACGGCAAGCTCTCCTCCTCCACGATCGGTTCGCCCGAGAACGTGAAGAAGAAGGGCTACGGCATCATCGTCATGGGCTGGGGCGCCGACTACAACTCCGGTTCGGGCTTCCTGCAGCCGCTGGTCGACGGCAGCTTCATCCTGCCGAACGGCAACAACAACTACACGATGATCAACGACAAGGGCATCAACGACCTCTTCGACAAGGCCGCCGCGGCGGCCACGCCGGAGGAGGCCGCCCCGTCCTACACCGAGATCAACAAGCTCGTCATGGACAAGGCCCTGTACCTCCCGATCAACTTCGACAAGGCCTTCGTCTACCACAACCCGCGTCTGACGAACGTCTACTTCAACGACTCCATGGGCAAGATCGACCTCGCCACCGTGGGTGTCGAGAAGTAACAGCAGGACATGTGCCTTCACCACACATGCGCTAGTTCGAAGGGCAGGTGAAGGCCGCAGGCGGCGGCTGCCGTCCCCACAAGGGACGGCAGCCGTCGGCCCCGGCGGCCGACTGCAGTGCTCGTCTACCTCATTCGGCGACTGATCAACGTCGTCGCCACGCTGCTGGTGGTCTCCGCGGTCACCTTCGGCATCTTCTTTGCGGTGCCGAAACTGACCGGCAGTGACCCGGCGCTCATGTACGCCGGCCGCGAGACCAACGAAACCGCTCTTCAGGGCATCCGGGTCAAGATGGGCTTCGACAAGTCCATCCCCGAGCAGTACGGGATCTTCCTCAAGGGCATCGTCGCGGGCCGCGACTACAACCAGGGCACGGAGGTAACGCACTGCCCCGCACCGTGCTTCGGCTACTCGTTCAAGGCCGAGGAGCCGGTGTGGAACATGCTGCTGGACCGCATCCCGGTCACGCTCTCGCTGGCCAGCGGGGCCGTGGTCCTCTGGGTCGCGGGCGGCGTGCTGACCGGTGTGATCTCGGCACTGCGAAGAGGCAGCATCTGGGACCGGGTGACCATGCTCACGGCCCTGGGCGGCGTCTCGCTCCCCATCTACTTCACGGGCATGCTCGCCACCTCGGTCTTCGTCTACTCCCTGGGGTGGCTGGAGGCCAGTGACTACAAACCCCTGGTGGACGATCCGGCGGCCTGGTTCAACAGCATGATCCTGCCGTGGATCACGCTGGCGTTCCTCTTCGCCGCCACCTACGCCCGCATCACCCGCGCCACCATGCTCGAGGTGATGGGCGAGGACTACATCCGCACGGCCCGCGCCAAGGGCCTCAAGGAGAACGTGGTCATCGGGCGGCACGCCCTGCGCTCCACCCTCACCCCGGTCCTCACCCTGGTCGGCCTGGACCTCGGCGGTCTGCTCGGCGGCGCCGTGCTCACCGAGACCACCTTCAGCTTCCAGGGGCTGGGCACCGCGGCGGTCAGCGCGATCAGCACCGGCGACCTGCCCGTGATCATGGGCGTGACGCTGGTCGCCGCCTTCTTCATCGTGATGGCCAACCTGATCGTGGACATCCTGTACTCCGTCGTAGACCCGCGCGTGAGGCTGACGTGACCGAGACCCCTGTGAACGACGAAGGCGTCCCCGCGGGGACCGCCACCGGGCCGGTCGGCATCCCCGAGCAGTCCGGCCCCAGGTCCGGGGCCTTCCTCTCGGTCCGCGACCTGAAGGTGCACTTCCCGACCGACGACGGCGTGGTGAAGTCCGTCGACGGCCTCTCCTTCGACCTGGAGCGGGGCAAGACCCTCGGCATCGTGGGCGAGTCCGGCTCCGGCAAGTCGGTCAGCTCGCTGGCGATCATGGGCCTGCACCGGGCCGGTGCCAGCCGCAACCGCCCCCGCATCGAGGGCGAGATCTGGCTGGACGGCCAGGAGCTGATCACCGCCGACGCGGACGAGGTCCGCCGGCTGCGCGGCCGCAAGATGGCCATGGTCTTCCAGGACCCGCTGTCGGCGATGCACCCGTACTACTCGGTCGGCACCCAGATCGTCGAGGCGTACCGCAACCACAACGACGTCGACAAGAAGACCGCCCGCAAGCGCGCGATCGAGATGCTCGACCGGGTCGGCATCCCCGAGCCGGCCAAGCGGGTGGACGCCTACCCGCACGAGTTCTCCGGCGGCATGCGCCAGCGCGCCATGATCGCGATGGGGCTGGTCAACAACCCCGAGCTGCTGATCGCGGACGAGCCGACCACCGCCCTGGACGTCACCGTCCAGGCGCAGATCCTGGACCTCATCCGGGACCTGCAGAAGGAGTTCGGCTCCGCGGTCATCATGATCACCCACGACCTCGGCGTGGTCGCCGAGATGGCCGACGACATCCTGGTGATGTACGGCGGCCGGTGCGTGGAGCGCGGCACCGCCGAGAAGGTCTTCTACGAGCCCCGGCACCCCTACACCTGGGGTCTGCTCGGCTCCATGCCGCGCATCGACCGCGACCAGACCGAGCGGCTCATCCCGGTCAAGGGCTCGCCGCCCAGCCTCATCAACCTCCCGAGCGGCTGCGCCTTCAACCCGCGCTGCCCGTACGCGGACGTGCCCAAGGGCGGGGTCACCCGTACCCATCGGCCCGAGCTGACGGAGGACGGGAGCAAGCACTGGTCCGCCTGCCACATGTCGGCCGAGGAGCGGACCCGGATCTGGACCGAAGAGATTGCGCCGAAGCTGTGACCGACATGAAGAAGACGGACGCGGCCACCGTCCCCGCGCAGCCGGCCGGCTCGCCCGAGCCGCTGCTGAAGGTGTCCGGCCTGACGAAGCACTTCCCCATCAACAAGGGGCTGCTGCGCCGCCAGGTCGGTGCGGTCAAGGCCGTCGACGGCCTCGACTTCGAGGTGTACCCGGGTGAGACCCTGGGCGTGGTCGGCGAGTCCGGCTGCGGCAAGTCGACCATGGGCCGGCTGATCACCCGGCTGCTGGAACCGACCGGCGGCACCGTCGAGTTCGAGGGCAAGGACATCACGCACCTCGGCGTCTCGGCGATGCGCCCGATGCGCCGCGACGTCCAGATGATCTTCCAGGACCCGTACGGCTCGCTGAACCCGCGCCACACCGTCGGCACGATCATCAGCGCCCCCTTCAAGCTGCAGGGCGTCGAGCCCGAGGGCGGCCTGAAGGCCGAGGTCCAGCGGCTGCTCTCGCTGGTGGGCCTCAACCCCGAGCACTACAACCGCTACCCGCACGAGTTCTCCGGCGGCCAGCGCCAGCGCATCGGCATCGCCCGGGCGCTCGCGCTCAAGCCGAAGCTGGTGGTCGCGGACGAGCCGGTGTCGGCGCTGGACGTCTCGATCCAGGCGCAGGTGGTCAACCTGCTCGACGACCTCCAGGACGAGCTCGGGCTCACGTACGTGATCATCGCGCACGACCTGTCGGTCATCCGGCACGTCTCGGACCGCATCGCGGTGATGTACCTCGGCAAGATCGTCGAGCTCACCGACCGCAAGTCGCTGTACGAGTCCCCGATGCACCCGTACACCAAGGCGCTGCTCTCCGCGGTGCCGGTGCCGGACCCGAAGCGGCGCGGCGCCAAGAGCGGCCGGATCCTGCTCAAGGGCGACGTCCCCTCGCCGATCTCGCCGCCGAGCGGCTGCCGCTTCCACACCCGGTGCTGGAAGGCCACGCAGGTCTGCACGACCCAGGAGCCGCCGCTGGTGGCGCTCAAGACGGGTCACCAGGTCGCCTGCCACCACCCGGAGAACGCCCCGGACCAGGCGCCCGGGGACGCGGCGCTGCCCGGTGCGGAGGCGGCCGCGGACGGGACGTCCGAGGCCTGATCGGCAGTACCTGACGCCCCGCGGGCGGGCCGGGTGATCCGGCCCGTCCGCGGGGCGCACAATATTGCGGTGTTCCATGACCTGTTCAACCCGTCCGTCCAGCACGCCCTGGACCTGGCCGGCATCTTCGTCTTCGCCCTGGCGGGTGCCCTGCTCGCGGTCCGGAAGAACTTCGACGTCTTCGGCATCGCCATGCTCGCCATGGTCACCGCCCTGGGCGGCGGGCTCTTCCGCGACCTGATCATCGGGGCGGTGCCGCCGGCGGCCTTCACCGACTTCGGCTACTTCGTCACGCCGCTGGTCGCCGCCGCCCTGGTCTTCTTCCTGCACCCCGAGGTGGCCCGGATCAACCGGCTGGTCAACGTCCTCGACGCGGCCGGCCTCGGGCTCTTCTGCGTGACCGGCACCACCAAGGCGTACGACTACGGGCTCGGCCTGACCCAGTCCGCCGCGCTGGGGCTGGCCACCGCGGTCGGCGGCGGCGTGCTGCGCGACGTGCTGGCCAACGAGGTGCCCTCGCTGCTGCGGGACCGGGAGATGTACGCGGTGCCCGCGATCGTCGGGGCCGGCCTGGTCGCGGTCTTCATCTCCTTCGACGCGCTCAACGGCCTGACCGCCACCATCGCGACCGTCACCGCCTTCGGCTTCCGGCTGCTGGCCATGCACTACCACTGGCGGGCCCCCCGGGCCTGGAACCGCCGGTCGGCGGTCTCGGAGGACCCGGACGCGAACTCCGCCGGAGTGTGACGCGGGCCGGAGTGTGACGCGGACGGTGGGCCCCCGGTCAGAAAAAGCTACCGCTTAGTAGCTACCGGGGGTACATTTGAGCCATGGCACAGGTACAGGCCCAGGCAACCATCGGCGACAGCGAGTTCGACCGCGACACCGCCGTCACGCCCCGCGGCGCGGCCGAGCCGGGCGTCTACGACGCCGAGCTCTCGGCCGGCTGGACGATCATCACCGCCGTCAACGGCGGCTACCTGCTGGCCCTGGTCGGCCGCGCGCTCGCCGAGGCGCTGCCGCACCGGGACCCGATCACCGTCTCCGCCCACTACCTGACCTCCTCGGTGCCCGGCCCCGCCGTGATCCGCACCGAGCTGGTCCGCGCCGGCAACACCCTCTCCACCGGCCAGGCCTCCCTCTTCCAGTACGACGAGCAGGGCCGGGAGGTGGAGCGGATCCGCGTGCTGGCCTCGTACGGCGACCTCGCCGCCCTGCCCGACGACGTCCGCACCACCGCCACCGAGCCGGTGATGCCCGCCTTCGAGCACTGCCTGGGCCCCGAGATGGGCCCGGCGCCGATCCCCGGCAGCTCGGAGATCGTCGACCGGCTCGCGCTGCGGCTGGACCCGGCCACGGCCGGCTGGGCGGTCGGCGCCCCCTCCGGCAAGGGCGAGATGCGCGCCTGGTTCGGCCTCGCCGACGGCCGCGACGCGGACCCCTTCTCCCTGCTGCTCGCGGTGGACGCGCTGCCGCCCACCGCCTTCGACCTGGGTCTGATCGGCTGGGCGCCGACCGTCGAGCTGACCGCCCACGTCCGCCGCTTCCCGGCCCCCGGCCCGCTGCGGGTCGCCATCACCACCCGCAACGTCGCCGGCGGCTTCCTCGAGGAGGACGCCGAGGTCTGGGACAGCGCCGGCCACCTGGTCGCCCAGTCCCGCCAGCTGGCCCGCACGCCCCGGGCCTGACCTGCCGCGCCCCGGGCGCGCACCCGAACGGCACGCCGCGGACCCGGTGCGAGGGGTCCGCGGCGCGCCCCGTTTCGAAGGGGTGCCGGGAGGGGGAAGTGACGGAGAACGCAGGGCAGCTCCGGGCACCGCCACGGCACTCGTAGAATCGGGGAACCATGGCCTACCTCGACCACGCCGCGACCACTCCGATGCTCCCGGAGGCCGCCGAGGCGATGACCGCCCAGTTCACCGTCACCGGCAACGCCAGCTCCCTGCACGCGGCAGGCCGCAGAGCCCGCCGCGCCGTGGAAGAGGCGCGCGAGACCCTTGCGGAGGCGCTCGGCGCGCGCCCCAGCGAAGTCGTCTTCACCGCCGGCGGCACCGAGGCGGACAACCTCGCCGTCAAGGGCATCTACTGGGCCCGCCGGGACGCCGACCCGGCCCGCACCCGGGTGCTCGCCAGCCCGGTGGAACACCACGCCGTCCTCGACGCCGTCGACTGGCTCGCCGCCCACGAGGGCGCCCGGGTCGAGTACCTGCCGGTCGACCGGTACGGCCGGGTGCACCCCGACGCGCTGCGCGAGGCGATCGAGCGGAACCCCGACGACGTGGCCCTGGTCACCGTCATGTGGGCCAACAACGAGATCGGCACCGTCATGCCGGTCGCCGAGCTCGCCGCCGTGGCCCGCGAGTACGGCGTCCCCATCCACTCCGACGCCGTCCAGGCGGTGGGCCAGCTGGAGGTGGACTTCGCCGCCAGCGGCCTCGACGCCCTGACCGTCAGCGGCCACAAGATCGGCGGCCCGTACGGCATCGGCGCGCTGCTGCTGAGCCGGGAGCTCACGCCCGTGCCCGTCCTGCACGGCGGCGGCCAGGAGCGGCACGTCCGCTCCGGCACCCTCGACGTGCCCGCGATCGCCGCCTTCGCGGTGGCCGCCCGGCTCGCCGCCGAGCGGCGGGAGCGGTTCGCGGCCGAGGTCGGGGCGCTGCGCGACGAGCTGGTGGCGGCCGTCACCGCGGCCGTCCCCGAGGCGCTGCTGTGCGGGGACCCGGTGGACCGGCTGCCCGCCAACGCCCACTTCACCTTCCCCGGCTGCGAGGGCGACTCGCTGCTGCTCCTGCTGGACGCCCAGGGCATCGAGTGCTCCACCGGCTCCGCCTGCACCGCGGGCGTGGCCCAGCCCAGTCACGTCCTGCTCGCCACCGGCACCCCGCCGGAGCTGGCCCGCGGCACCCTGCGCTTCTCGCTCGGCCACACCTCCACCAAGGAGGACGTGGTGGCGCTGGCGGCGGCCATCGGCCCGGCCGTCGCGCGGGCCCGCTCGGCCGGCCTGAGCTGACCGGACTCCCGGGGGCGGCCGGACCGCCCCCGGGACCCGTCACGTCCCGAGGTACCCGCGGACCAGCTTCAGGTACCGGTCCCAGTCCCAGTGGGGGCCCGGGTCGGTGTGGTCCGCGCCCGGCACCTCCGAGTGCCCGATGATGTGCGTGCGGTCGGCGGGGAAGCCGTACCGCCGGCAGATGTCGGCCGACAGCCGCGCCGAGGAGCGGTACATCGCGTCGGTGAAGTCCTGCGGCCGGTCCACGAACCCGACGTGCTCTATGCCCACGCTGCGTTCGTTCATCGAGCGGTTGTCGGCGTGGAAGGCGACGTCCAGCTCGCGCACCATCTGCTCGACGTGGCCGTCCTTGTCGACGATGTAGTGCGCCGAGGCCTTGTGGAAGGGGTTGCGGAAGGCGTCCACCGAGGACTTGAAGCCGCCCTGCGTGACGTGCACCACGATCCGGTCCACCCGGTAGTCGGCGGGCCGGTCGGCCATCCGCCAGTTCGCCGGGGAGGCGGAGGTCCAGCTGGCGCCCTTGTGGTCGAGCTCGCCCTCCTTGCGGGGCTTGGAGACGCCCGGCAGCAGCCAGTAGCTGCGCTCTATGTCGTCCCGCTCGGCCAGTCCCACCCCGATGAGCACGCCCAGACCCGTGATCAACAGGGCCCGTCGCCCGGGCCGTCGCCGTCCCTCGGCCATCACCACCACCCCCGCCGGGTAAGAACGCCCGTGCCCGCCGCCCGGTTCCCCCCTTACTCTTGTGGGTGCTATGACTCAGAACCCGCAGCCGCGCCGCCCCCTCCGCGTACTCGCCGCCATGTCCGGCGGTGTCGACTCCGCCGTCGCCGCCGCCCGGGCGGTCGAGGCCGGCCACGACGTCACCGGGGTGCACCTCGCGCTCTCCGCGAACCCGCAGTCCTTCCGGACCGGTGCCCGTGGCTGCTGCACCATCGAGGACTCCCGCGACGCCCGCCGGGCCGCGGACGTCATCGGCATCCCGTTCTACTGCTGGGACCTGGCCGAGCGGTTCCGCGAGGACGTGGTCGAGGACTTCGTCGCCGAGTACGAGGCCGGCCGGACGCCCAACCCCTGCCTGCGCTGCAACGAGAAGATCAAGTTCGCCGCGCTGCTGGACAAGGCCCTGGCGCTCGGCTTCGACGCCGTCTGCACCGGCCACTACGCCACGATCGTCGAGCGCCCGGACGGCGGCCGCGAGCTGCACCGCGCCTCCGACATGGCCAAGGACCAGTCGTACGTCCTCGGGGTGCTGGACGAGAAGCAGCTCGCGCACGCCCTCTTCCCGCTCGGCGACACGATCACCACCAAGGGCGAGATCCGCGCCGAGGCCGAGCGACGGGGCCTGGCGGTGGCGAAGAAGCCCGACAGCCACGACATCTGCTTCATCGCCGACGGCGACACCCAGGGCTTCCTCGCCAAGCGGCTGGGCAAGGCCGAGGGCGACATCGTCGACGAGTCCGGCACCCGGGTGGGCAGCCACGACGGTGCCTACGGCTTCACCATCGGGCAGCGCAAGGGCCTGCGGATCGGGCACCCGGCCCCGGACGGCAAGCCGCGCTACGTCCTGGACATCTCGCCCGTGGACAACACCGTCACGGTCGGCCCGGTGGAGGCGCTGGACGTGATCGCGCTGACCGCGATCCGGCCGCGCTGGTGCGGCGCGGAGGCGGCCGCGCCCGGCACCTACACCGCGCAGCTGCGCGCCCACGGCGGCGAGACCGAGGTCTTCGCCGAGGTCGTGGACGGCGAGCTGCGCGTCCGGTTCACCGAGCCGGTCCGCGGCGTCGCCCCCGGCCAGGCCATCGTGCTCTACGACGACACCCGCGTCGTCGGCTCCGCCACCATCGCCACCACCACCCGCGCGACGCCGACGGCGGTCTGACGGGAACCCGTCCGTAGGGGCGGGACGCGCGGGTCCCCGGCGCCCCGCACATCCCTCGGGGGTCAGACGACCGAGAGGACGATCTTGCCGGCGGTGCGGCCGCGCTCGCCGATCTCGTGGGCCCTGGCCGCCTCGGCGAGGGGCAGGACCGTCTCGACGACCGGCTTGAGCGCGCCGCGCTCCACCAGCGCGGCGATCTCGCGCAGGCCCGCCTGGTCGGGCTCGACCAGCATCCACTCGGCGCGCAGGCCGGCCGGCACGGCGGCGGGGACGTCGTCCGGGCCGGGCAGGGTGACCAGCCGGCCGCCGGCGCGGAGCACCTTCAAAGAGCGCTCGGCGGTCTCGCCGCCCATGCCGTCCAGCACCACGTCCACGTCGGACAGCACGTCCTCGAAGCGGACCTCGCGGTAGTCCACGACCTCGTCCGCACCGAGCGAGCGCACCAGCTCGTGCTTGCCGGCGCTGGCGGTGCCGATCACGTACGCGCCCAGGGCCTTGGCGATCTGCACCGCGAAGTGGCCGACACCGCCCGCGGCGGCGTGCACCAGGACCCGCTCGCCGGGCCGCACGGCGGCCGTGTCCACCAGGGCCTGCCAGGCGGTCAGCGCGGCCAGCGGCAGCGCCGCGGCCTCCACGTGGCTCAGACCGGCCGGCTTGGCCGCGAGCTGCCGGGCCGGCACCACGGCGTACTCCGCGTACGCCGAGGCCTGGCGGGGGAAGAGCGGCATGCCGAAGACCTCGTCGCCGGGCCGGAAGGCGGTGACGCCCGGGCCGGCCGCCTCGACGGTGCCCGAGAGGTCCCAGCCGACCTGGGGCAGCTCGCCCCAGGCGATGAGGCCGCCGCTGGCGCGGGTCTTCCAGTCGACCGGGTTGACGCCGGCCGCATGGACGCGGACCAGGACCTCGCCCAGGCCGGGCTCCGGCCGCTCGACCTCGGTCTCGGTCAGGACCTCGGGGCCGCCCCACTCGCTCACGACCACTGCACGCATTTCCTGCTCCTTCGCACGGGCCGGGCGGTGCCCGGCGTCTCCATGTCCACCAGCTTCGGGCCGGGGCGGCGGGCGTGGTGCTGGCCGGATGGCCATGATGTGACAGAATCTGGCCATGAGCGAGACACCGTCGACCCGGCCCGACGAGACCGGAGCACAGCCTGGACCACAACCCCGGCCGCACCGGATCGCCGTCCTGGCCCTCCCCGGTGTGCCCCCGTTCGAGCTCGGCATCCCGTCCCGGGTCTTCGGCAGCGCCGTGGGGGAGGACGGCGAGCCGCTGTACGAGGTCACCGTCTGCACGGCCGACGGCGCGCCCGTGCTCAGCGACGCCGGCTTCACCGTCCAGCCCGCGGCCGGACCCGAGGCGCTGACCGCCGCCGACACGGTGATCGTGCCGCCCACCCACGCCATGCCCGAGCTGGGCCGCGGAGGTCCGCTGCCGCCCGCGGTCGCCGCCGCCATCGCAGGGATCCGGCCCGGCACCCGCCTGGTCTCCATCTGCACCGGCTCGTACGTGCTCGCCGCCGCCGGGCTGCTCGACGGCCGCCCCGCCACCACGCACTGGAACCTCGCCCTGGAGTTCCGCCGCGCCTACCCCCGGGTACGGCTCGACGAGGACGTGCTCTTCGTGGACGACGGGGACGTCCTCACCTCGGCCGGGGTCGCGGCCGGGGTGGACCTGTGCCTGCACGTCATCCGCCGCGACCACGGCGCCGCCACCGCCAACCGCGCCGCCCGGATGTGCGTGGTGCCGCCCTGGCGCGACGGCGGCCAGGCCCAGTACATCGACCGTCCGGTGCCCGAGCCGACGGTCGCCACCACCACCGCCACCCGCGCCTGGGCGCTGGACCGGCTGGACGCCCCGCTGACCCTGGCCGAGCTGGCCGCGCACGCCGGGATGAGCCTGCGCACCTTCACCCGCCGGTTCCGCGACGAGGTGGGGACCACCCCGGTGCAGTGGCTGACCGCGCAGCGGCTCGAGCTGGCCCGCGGCCTGCTGGAGACCAGCGACCTGCCGGTGGACCTGGTCGCCCACCGGGCCGGCTTCGGCTCCGGCAACTCCCTGCGCCAGCACATGCGCGCCGCGCTCGGAGTCTCTCCGATCGCCTACCGCCGCACCTTCCACTCCCGCGAGCCGGCGGCGGCGGCCGGCTGACCCGGCCGGCCGCCGCGCGCGGCAACCGGTATCACAAAAGGGGTGGTTGGTCGTCGATGCCTAACAAGCCAGACCACACCCGCCCCAACAGCCCGTTCCGGCCACACCGTTGAGCCGGAGATCGCCGCCGCACATACTGCGTGTGCCGGGGGGCGACTCGCGTTCCCCGTGCGATGACTCCTCATCCAGGGGGGATGAATGCGCAGTCACATCAAGAAGGCCGGCGTGGCGGGGGTCGCCGCGGCCGCCGCCGTGGCGCTCGCGGCGGGGCTGACCACCCCGGCCGCCGCCGCTCCGGGCGGCCCGGCCGCCCCGGCCGCCGGTGCCGCCCACGGCGCCCAGGCACCCGGCTCCCACGCCCTCACCCGGATCCCGCTGGTCACCGGCGACACGGTGGTCCTCGACGCCCGCGGCGGGCCGGTCGGCTTCGAACGCGCCAAGGGCCGCGAGCACATACCCGTCGCCGTGCAGCGGATCGCCGGTCACGTCCACGTCGTCCCGCTCGACGCCCAGCGCCTGATCGCCGCCGGCCGCCTCGACGCGCGGCTCTTCGACGTCACCGAGCTCGGCCGCCCCGAGTACCGCGCCGCGCACCGGGCCGGCGTCCGCCTGATCGTCGGGTACGAGGGCGCCGCCCCGGCCGCCCGGGCCGAGCTGCGCCGGGCCGCCGGCGGCCCGCCCGCCCGCGCCCTCGGTGCGCTCGACGCCGAGGCCGTCCGGGCCCCCGCGCGCGGCGCCGGCGCCCTGTGGCAGGCGCTGACCCGCCAGGAGGCCGGCACCGGGCAGCGGACCACCGCCCCCGGCATCGCCCGGATCTGGCTGGACGGCCTGCGCCGGGCCAGCCTCGACAAGTCCACCCGGCAGATCGGCGCCGACAAGGCCTGGGCCGCCGGCTACGACGGCAAGGGCGTCAAGATCGCCGTCCTGGACACCGGGGTGGACGCCAAGCACCCGGACCTGGCCGGCAAGATCCTCGCCCAGAAGAACTTCAGCACCGCCGCCGACGCCGCCGACCACTTCGGCCACGGCACCCACGTCGCCTCCATCGCGGCCGGCACCGGCGCCGCCTCCGGGGGCAAGTTCAAGGGCGTCGCCCCGGGCGCCGCCCTGCTCAGCGGCAAGGTCCTCGACGACGACGGCTTCGGTGACGACTCCGGCATCCTGGCCGGCATGCAGTGGGCCGTCGACCAGGGCGCGGACGTGGTCAACCTCAGCCTCGGCGGCGGCGACCAGCCCGGCATCGACCCGCTCGAGGCCGCGGTCAACAAGCTCAGCAAGAAGGGCGTGCTCTTCGCCATCGCCGCGGGCAACGCCGGCAGTCCCGGCAGCGTCGGTTCCCCGGGCAGCGCGGACGCCGCCCTCACCGTCGGCGCGGTGGACGACCACGACAAGCTGGCCCCCTTCTCCAGCCGGGGCCCCCGGGTCGGCGACGGCGCCGTGAAGCCGGACGTCACCGCCCCCGGCGTGGACATCACGGCCGCCGCCGCGCCCGGCAGCGTCATCGAGAAGGAGGTCGGCCAGAACCCGCCCGGGTACCTGACCATCTCCGGCACCTCGATGGCCACCCCGCACGTCGCCGGCGCCGCCGCGCTCCTCAAGCAGCAGCACCCGCAGTGGAAGGGCGCCGAGCTCAAGGGCGTCCTGACCGCCTCCACCAAGCCCGGCGCCTACAGCCCCTTCGAGCAGGGCAGCGGCCGCATCGCGGTCGACAGGGCGCTGCACCAGAAGGTCGTCGCCGAGCCGGTGTCGGTCTCCTTCGGCCGGCAGCAGTGGCCGCACACCGACGACAAGCCGGTCACCAAGAAGGTCACCTACCGCAACCTGACCGGCAAGGCCGTCACCCTCGCCCTGTCGGTCCGCTCCTCGGGCCCCGACCGCAAGCCCGCCCCGGCCGGCTTCTTCACCCTGGGCGCCACCGAGGTCACCGTCCCCGCCCGCGGCACCGCAGCCGTGGACCTGACAGCCGACACCCGCCTCGGCGGCACCCTCGACGGGGCGTACTCCGCCTACGTCGTCGCCACCGGCGGCGGCCAGGGCGTGCGCACCGCGGCGGCGGTGGACCGCGAGGTCGAGTCGTACGACGTGACGGTCCGCCACATCGGCCTGGACGGCAAGGCGTCCGGCGACGGCTACACCTCGCTCTACGCCCTCCAGGGCGTCGCCCCGGGCGCCTCCTTCGACCTGGCCGACCCCTCCGGCGCGGCCACCGTCCGGCTGCCCCGCGGCCGCTACGTGCTCAACACCAGCATCCCCAACGACCCGAAGGACTGGGCCAAGGGCGTCAACTGGCTCGCCCGGCCGAACCTGGACGTCACGAAGAAGACCACCCTCACGCTCGACGCCCGCACCACGGCGCCGGTCACCGTGACCGTGCCCCGGCGGACCGCGACCAGCTCCTTCGCCGCGCCCTCCTTCACCGTGAGCACGCCGGAGATGTCCGCCGGCTACGGCTACTTCCTCGACTCGTACAAGGGCTTCCGCACGGCGGGCAGCGGGCCGGCGGTCACCGACGGCTCCCTGGTCCAGCAGTGGGACGGGCACTGGACGTACGGTCCCACCACCGAGTACCACGCGGCCTTCGGCGGCAAGGTCCGGCGGCTGGCCACCGGCTTCTCCCGGCACGTCGAGGCCAAGGACCTGGCCACGGTCAAGGCCACCCTGGGCGCCAACCTGTCCGGCAAGGAGAGCGGGCTGAACGTCTTCGGCTACCTGCCCGACGGCGCCGGCTCCACCGCGGTCTCCCTGGTCCGCAAGCTGCCGGCCACCGTCACCCTGTACCTGGCGGCCGTGGGCGGCGTGCAGTGGGAGACGGACGTCGAGCAGTACGGCGGCCGCGACGCCCAGGGCTTCCCGCTGACCGAGGCCGCCTACTACGGCGGCCTGAAGGCCTACCGGCCCGGCCGGCAGTACAGCGAGACCTTCAACAAGGCCGTCTTCGGCCCGACCCTCGCCGGTGAGGGCTTCGGCCTCTACCGAAAGGGCAACCAGATCAGCGGCTTCCTGCCGCTGCTGGCCGACGGCGCCGGGCACCCCGGCTGGTCGCTCTTCACCAAGGCGTACACGGAGCTGACCCGCAACGGCGTGATCGTCGGGCGCAACGACCAGCCGCTGACCGGCGACCCCTTCACCGTCCCCGCCGGCGACGCGCTCTACCGGCTGTCGGCCACCGTCCAGCGGCCCGGCACCCTCTCGCGGACCTCCACCAAGATCGTCGCCGGCTGGTCCTTCCGCTCGGCGAAGACGGCCAAGCAGACCGCCCTGCCGGTGTCCGTGGTCCGCTTCAGCCCGCAGCTCACCCTCTCGGGCACCTCCCCGGCCGGCCGCACCGTCCGGGTGCCGCTCACCGTCCAGGGCGCCGCGGCCGGCGGCAACACCAAGGTGCTGGCCGTGTTCGTCTCGTACGACGACGGCCACTCCTGGAAGCGCCTCACCGTCAAGGACGGCGCGGTCAGCGTCAAGAACCCCGCCAAGGGCAAGGCCGTCTCGATCGGCGCCCACGTGGCGGACAAGCAGGGCAACACCGGCGACGTGACCGTCTTCCGCGCGTACTACGCCGGCTGACCGCCACCCCGCCCCACCGGCCCGCCGGAGCCCCGCGCTCCGGCGGGCCG
Organism: Streptomyces sp. NPDC089919; assembly: GCF_040684615.1. Classification (NCBI taxonomy): domain Bacteria; kingdom Bacillati; phylum Actinomycetota; class Actinomycetes; order Kitasatosporales; family Streptomycetaceae; genus Streptomyces; species Streptomyces sp. NPDC089919. Next base: position 10,158 of record NZ_JBFBGK010000053.1, on the reverse strand, counting down.
GTGCACGTCCCGGCGCCCGCACGTCGCCCCCCGGCGCGATCGTTACGGCAGGTGCGGCCGGTACGCGCGTCCAGGGTGGGGCCCGACGGGTGCGAGCATGTCCGGTATGGCTACTCACCTCATCACCGGTGCCGGATCGGGCATCGGCGCGGCGGTCGCGCGCCGGCTGCACGAGCGCGGCGACGACCTCGTCCTGCTCGCCCGCGACGCCGCGCGCGGCAAGGAGCTCACCGCCCGCTTCCCCGGCTCCCGGGCCCTGGTCGCCGACCTCGCCGACCCCGACCGCATCTCCTGGGCCTTCTCGCACCAGGCGCTGCCCGACCGGCTCGACTCGCTCCTGCACGTCGCCGGCATCGTCGACCTCGGCCCCGTCGGTGAGCTGCGCCCCAAGACCTGGCACCAGCAGCTCAACGTCAACCTGATCGCCCCCGCCGAGCTCACCCGGCTGCTGCTGCCCAGCCTGCGCGCCTCCCAGGGCCAGGTGGTCTTCGTGAACTCCGGCGCCGGGCTCGCCGCGCACGCCGACTGGAGCGCGTACGCCGCCTCCAAGCACGGCCTGCGGGCGCTGGCCGACTCGCTGCGCCACGAGGAGAAGCCCCACGGCATCCGGGTCACCACCGTCTACCCCGGCCGCACCGCCAGCCCCATGCAGGCCAAGGTGCACTCCCAGGAGGGCAAGGAGTACGACCCGGCCCGCTGGATCGACCCCGAGTCGGTGGCCACCACCATCCTGATGGCCGTGGACCTGCCCCGGGACGCCGAGGTCAACGACCTGTCCGTGCGGCCGGGCCGGTGAGCGCCACCGGAGTCGGCTCGCTGCCGGGCGGGGACGCACGGGAGGCCGCCAAGGCGGTCACCGGCACCTTCGAGGACTTCGTGTACCTGCCGGAGCTGCCCGCCCGGGGCCCCGGCGCCGACATGATCGGCCGCTCGCTGGGCCTGCTGGTGGACCTCTACGCCCACGTCGAGCCCAGCGGGTGGCGGATCAGCGACCGGCCCGGCCGGGACACCAAGCGGGCCCGCTCCTGGCTCGGCGAGGACCTGGACGCCCTGGAGGAGTTCACCCAGGGCTACGAGGGCCGGCTGAAGGTCCAGGCGGTGGGCCCCTGGACGCTGGCCTCCGCCCTGGAGCTGCGCACCGGCGAGGCCGTGCTCCAGGACCCCGGCGCCTGCCGGGACCTGGCCGGCTCCCTCGCGGAGGGCCTGCGGGAGCACCTGGCCGAGGTCCGCAAGCGGATCCCGGGCGCCCAGGTCGTGCTCCAGCTCGACGAGCCCTCGCTGACCGCGGTGCTGCGCGGGCGGGTGAGGACGGCCAGCGGCTACCGCACGTACCGGGCCGTGGACCGGCAGCAGGTGGAGGGCACCCTCCGCGACCTGGTCCAGGTCCACGAGGGCGAGGTCGTGGTGCACTCCTGCGCGCCCGAGGTGCCCTTCGCACTGCTGCGCCGGGCCGGGGTCACGGGCGTGTCGTTCGATTTCTCGCTGCTCACCGAGCGCGAGGACGACACGATCGGCGAGGCCGTCGAGGGCGGTACGAAACTCTTCGCCGGAGTGGTGCCGGGCACCGACGGCCCGTTGTCGGACCCTGCCGGTAGCGTCATGGGTGTCAGGAAGCTTTGGCGCAGGCTGGGGCTGGCCCCCGGCACCCTCGCGGAGTCCGTGGTGGTCACTCCCGCGTGCGGACTGGCGGGCGCTTCGCCCGCTTATGCCCGTGCGGCCATGGCGCACTGCGTCAGGGCGGCGAGATCCCTCGCCGACAACCCTGAGTGATCGATACGGGAGGACCAGGGGCATGGCAGCCGAACAGCAGGAGAGCACGGTCCCGGCACAGGTGCGCGAGCAGCACCAGCTGCTGGCCGAGCAGGTCGAGGAGCACCGGTTCCGGTACTACGTCAAGGACCAGCCGGTGGTCAGCGACGCCGAGTTCGACACGCTGCTGCGCTCCCTGGAAGCCCTCGAGGAGCAGTACCCCGAGCTGCGCACCCCCGACTCGCCCACCCAGAAGGTCGCCGGGGCGTACGAGACCGAGTTCACCGCCGTCGAGCACCGCGAGCGGATGCTCTCCCTGGACAACGCCTTCGACGACGAAGAACTCGCCGCCTGGGCCGACCGGGTGGCGCGGGACGCCGGCACCGCCGAATACGACTACCTCTGCGAGCTCAAGGTCGACGGCCTCGCGGTCAACCTCACGTACGAGGACGGCCGGCTGACCCGCGCCGCCACCCGCGGCGACGGCCGCACCGGCGAGGACATCACGCCCAACGTCCGCACCATCGCCGAGATCCCGGACCGCCTCAAGGGCGACCGGATCCCGGCGGTCGTGGAGATCCGCGGCGAGGTCTACTTCCCGATGGAGGCCTTCGAAGAGCTCAACGCCCGGCTGGTGGCGGCCGGGGACAAGCCCTTCGCCAACCCGCGCAACGCCGCGGCCGGTTCGCTGCGCCAGAAGGACCCCAAGGTCACCGCCGGCCGCCCGCTCCACATGGTCGTGCACGGCATCGGGGCCCGCGAGGGCTTCGGCATCGACCGCCTCTCGCACGCCTACGCACTCCTCCACGAGTGGGGCCTGCCCACCGCCCGGCACAACAAGGTCGTCGGCTCGCTCGCGGAAGTCCGGGAGTTCATCGCCTACTTCGGCGAGAACCGGCACTCCGTGGAGCACGAGATCGACGGCGTGGTGGTCAAGCTCGACGAGATCCCGCTGCAGGGCCGGCTGGGCACCACCTCGCGCGCCCCGCGCTGGGCCATCGCCTGGAAGTACCCGCCGGAGGAGGTCAACACCAAGCTGGTGGAGATCCGCGTCGGCGTCGGCCGCACCGGCCGGGTCACGCCCTACGCCGTCGTCGAGCCGGTCACGGTGGCCGGCTCCGAGGTCGAGTTCGCCACCCTGCACAACCAGGACGTGGTCAAGGCCAAGGGCGTGCTGATCGGCGACACGGTCGTGCTGCGCAAGGCGGGTGACGTCATCCCGGAGATCCTCGGCCCGGTCACCGACCTGCGCGACGGCACCGAGCGGGAGTTCGTGATGCCGGCCGAGTGCCCCGAGTGCGGCACCGCGCTGCGGCCGATGAAGGAGGGGGACATCGACCTGCGCTGCCCCAACTCCCGCTCCTGCCCCGCCCAGCTGCGCGAGCGGCTGTTCTACCTGGCCGGCCGCAAGTGCCTGGACATCGAGAACTTCGGCTACGTCGCGGCGGTGGCCCTGACCCAGCCGCTGGAGCCCGCCGAGCCGCCGCTGCGCGACGAGGGCGACCTCTTCGACCTGACGGTGGAGCAGCTGCTGCCCATCAAGTCGTACGTGCTCGACCCCGACTCCGGGCTGCCCAAGCGGGACCCGAAGACCGGCGAGCCGAAGGTCGTCACCTTCTTCGCCAACCAGAAGGGCGAGCCCAAGACCAACACCCTCGCCATGCTGGCCAACATCCAGGCCGCCAAGGAGCGGCCGCTGGCCCGCATCATCACCGGCCTCTCCATCCGGCACGTCGGCCCGGTGGCGGCCGAGGCGCTGGCCCGCGAGTTCCGCTCGCTGGACCGGATCGAGGCGGCCACCGAGGAGGAGCTGGCGGCCGTCGAGGGCGTCGGCCCGACCATCGCCGCCTCCCTCAAGCAGTGGTTCGAGGAGGAGTGGCACCGCGAGATCCTGGCCAAGTGGCGGGCCGCGGGCGTCCGTACGGAGGAGGAGGGCGCCGGCGAGGAGAGCGGCCCGCGCCCGCTGGAGGGCCTGACCGTGGTCGTCACCGGCACCCTCACCGGCCACACCCGCGACGGCGCCAAGGACGCCCTGCAGAGCCGCGGCGCCAAGGTCACCGGCTCCGTCTCCAAGAAGACCTCCTTCGTGGTCGTCGGCGAGAACCCGGGATCCAAGTACGACAAGGCCGTCCAGGCCAAGGTCCCGGTGCTCGACGAGGCGGGATTCGCCGTCCTGTTGGAGCAGGGACCGGAGGCCGCGGCCGAGGCGGCCCTTCCGGTTGAGGGGGAGTAGGGGGAAACCCGGCGGATCGGGGTAGGTATGGAGTGGAAAGAGCGGACGACGAGGGGTAGCCAGCCGCCGGTGGCCTGTCGGATCATCGGACGGGTGACAGGGGGGTCCTGGTCCAATCTCACCTGATCGGCGGATACCGTACTGATGAGGATGGCTGGGGCGCATTCGGGCAACCGCCGCCGACCGCTGCCCCTGGGAGCCTCCTGCGGCCTACTGTTGAGGGGTGCGCCTGTCGTGCACGGCTGCAAGGTGCAATTCCAGCCGTGATGGCATGACATCGGGGCCATCGCGTGGCATCGGCATCGCCGGCTGTGAGAGGGACGGGCATGAAACCCACCGAAAGCGCCGACCCGTCACCAGAATTCGGCGCGGAACCCCCGCCCGGACGGGCGGGCAGGCTCGGCGTCCTGGGGGCCAGGGCGGCGGAGAACCACCCGCTCGCGACGGACGGCCGCCGCCGGGCGCTGCCCGTGGCCATCGTCGCCGCCGCCGGCCTGGTGCTGGCGGCCGGCATCGTGCTGGGCCTCGGCGGGGACCACGCCCTCTTCCCCGGCGGGACCGTCGGCTGGTGCCTGGCCCTGCTCACCGGCATCATCGTCGGCCACCTGGTGGCCCTCGGCCGGGACCGGTGGTGGGGCGGGACCGGCTCCGGCGCCGCCCTCACCCTCGGCGTGCTGCTCCTCTACGGCTGGGTGCCCGCCGGGCTGGTCAGCCTGGCCGTGGTCTCCCTGGTCGGCGCCGCCCGCCGGCACCGCTGGCGCCAGGGCCTGCTGCACGGCTCGGTCGACGTCCTCGGCATCGGGGCCGGCGCCCTGGTGATGGCGGCCTTCGGCGACTCGCCCACGGTGGAGGCCCCCTGGCTGCCCGCCCAGTGGGGGGCCGGCGCGGTCCCCGAGATCGTCCTGGTGGCGGTCGCCTACCTGGCCGTGACCCGGGTCCTGCTGTGGTTCGCCCTCGCCCCCCGCGGCGGCGGCCTGCCCACCGTCGCCCGGACCGCGATGGTCCGTCAGGCCCTGGTCGCCATCGCCCTGCTGGGCATCGCCCCGCTGATCTGCGTGGTGGCCATCAGCATGCCGGTCCTGCTGCCGCTGTTCGCCGTCCCGCTGATCGCCCTCGACTCCACCCTCTGGATCGCCCGGGCCCGGGCCGAGGAGCAGCTGCGCGACCCGCTCACCGGACTGCCCAACCGGCAGTGGCTGCTGGAGCGCGCCTGGACCGCCCTGGACCAGGCCGAACGCCTCGGCACCCGGTCCGCGCTGGTCCTGATCGACCTGGACCGGTTCCGCGCGGTCAACGACACCCTGGGGCACCTGGCGGGCGACCGGCTGCTCCTGCAGATCGCCGAGCGCCTCCAGAAGGCCCTGCCCGGCCAGGCCGAGGCGGCCCGGCTCGGCGGCGACGAGTTCGCCGTCCTGCTGCCGACGGCCGACTCCACCACCAGCGCCCAGCGGGTCGCCCGGCACCTGGTCGCCGAGCTGTCCTCGCCGCTGGACCTGGACGGACTCACCCTCGTCCTGGAGGCCAGCGCGGGCCTGGCGGTCTTCCCGGACCACGCCCTGGACGCCGAGGGCCTGCTGCGCCGCGCCGACGTGGCGATGTACCAGGCCAAGCGGGACCGCACCGGCGTGGAGGTCTACGAGTCCAAGCGGGACAGCAACACCCCCGACCGGCTGGGCCTGCTGGGCGACCTGCGGCGGGCGCTGGACGCCGGCGAGGTGGAGCTGCACTACCAGCCCAAGGTCCGCTTCGACGGCCAGGTGGCCGGACTCGAGGCGCTGGTGCGCTGGGTGCACCCGGAGCGCGGCCGGGTCCCCCCGGACGAGTTCATCGCCATCGCCGAGACCTCCGGGCTGATGCCCCACCTCACCGAGTACGTCCTGGAGACGGCGCTCGCACAGGTGGCCCGCTGGCGCGCCCAGGGCCTGAAGGTCCCGGTCGCGGTGAACGTCTCGCCCCGGGACGTGCACACCCCCGGCTTCGCCGGCGCGGTCGCGGCCCGGCTGGCCCGGCACGGCGTCCCGGCCGGTGCCCTCCAGCTCGAGATAACCGAGCACGTCCTGCTGGAGGACCCGCAGCGGGCCGCCGACACCATGGCCGGACTCACCGGCCACGGCGTCAAGATGTCCCTCGACGACTTCGGCACCGGCTACTCCTCGCTCGTCCACCTGCGCCGGCTGCCGGTCAGCGAGCTGAAGATCGACCGGTCCTTCGTGGCCCGGCTGGCGGTCGACGCCCAGGACGCCGAGATCGTCCGCTGCACGGTCGACCTGGCGCACTCGCTGGGCCTGCTGGTGGTGGCCGAGGGCGTGGAGGACGACGAGACCTGGGAGCGCCTGCGCGACCTGGGGTGCGACGCCGTCCAGGGCTGGCTGGTGGCCGCGGCCATGCCGCCCGCCGAGGCGACCTCCTGGCTGCTGGCCCGGGGCGAGCGCGGCTGGCGCCGTCCCGCGGACATCACCGCCGAGCTGGCCGCCTCCGAGACCCCGTCGCCCTGACCGGTTCCCGCCGTCGTGGGGCCCGGGCCCGCCGTGAGTTCTGCGGCCGGAGCCCGGGCCTCCGTCGTGTTCCACCCGGACCTGACCGTCCCGGCGATCTTTTGTTTCCCCAACTGGGTTAGTATCCAGCCACTTTGCTTGATCCGTAATGCAAGCCCGGGGGGGCCATTCCATGACCATGCACTCATTCCGTCGCGCCTGCGCACTCGCCCTGGGGCCGGCCCTGGCCCTGGGCGTCGCCCCGCAGTTCGCCGCCGCCCAGCCGGCCGCCACGGCCGCCGCCGCCTCCGACGCGGTCCAGCCGGGCGACTGGGCCCCGGCCGCCAAGCTGCCCGACACGGCCCGCAACCGCCTCGTCGGCCTGCGCTCCCGTGCCGACGGCTCCCTGGTCGCCCTGCGCATCGCGCCGGTCGACCCCGCCCACCCGGACGGTGCCGCCAAGCTCCTCGCCACCCTCCGGCCGGCCGGCAGCACCACCTGGTCCGCGCCCCGGCAGCTGGCCTCCGCGCCCGGCATCGGCGCGAGCCTCACCGTGGAGGCCGACGGCTCCCTCCTCGCCACCTGGTACGAGACCGGCGCCGGCGCCCCGCTGCTGAAGCTGGCCACCCTCGCCCCGCGCGCCACCGCCTGGTCCGCCGCCGAGACCGTCCCCGCCGCCCTCAACCCCTACGACTACCGCGCCACCGTGACGGGCCGGGCGGACGGCCGGCTCACCGCCGTCTGGATCGAGAACACCAGCGCCGCCCGGCTGATCCGGATGTCGGAGCGGCCCGCCCCCAAGAGCCCGTGGAGCGAGCCGGTCACCGTCGACTCCGTGCGCGACGGCGACGGCGGCGGCAACGGCGACGGCGAGTGGTACCTCACCGGGCTGGAGGCCGCCGTCGACAAGGCCGGCAACACCACCCTCGCCTGGGTCCTCGACAACGGCGAGCGCAAGGTCGCCCCGGCCGGCGCACCGGGTGCCGACGGGGCCCCGGGGGCCGACCGCGTGCCGGTCCCGGGATTCCCGTCCCAGTCCCACGCCCGGATCATGGAGCGGCCCGCGGGCGGCGAATGGGGGGACGCGAAGGACCTGTCCCCGCTGGTCGGCGGCAAGCCGTACATGGGCCTGCGGCTGGAGGCGCACCCGGCGGGCGGCGTCGCCCTGATGTGGGGCACGTACAACACCGGCCCGATGAAGTACGCCCGCAAGACCGTCGGCGGCGAGTGGAGCGCCGCCGAGGACACCACCCTCGTCGGCTCCCGCATCCCGCGTCCGCTGTTCCTCCCGGACGGCGGCGTCCTGCTCCTCGACAAGCACGACAAGGAGATCATCTCGGTCGAGCGGGACGCGGCCACCGGCACCTGGGGCGACCGCCGCACGCTGGAGACCCGTCGCAGCGGCGACCCGTACTACTACCCCGTCACCTACGACGTCGCGGCCGACGGCACCGTGTACGCGGGCTGGACCGCCCACGAGCGGGCCGGCGGCAGGGACCGGTACTTCACGGCCTTCCGCACCCCCGCGGGCTGGTCGGCCCCGAGGGCGCTGTCGGACGCCCCCGGCTACCCGCGCGGCCTGCTCGCCGTCGCGGGCGGCCGCCCGACCGCCCTGTGGGAGGACGGGACCGCCCTGTTCGGTGCCGCCGGCACGGCCCGCCGGACGCCCCGCCCGCACGACTTCGGCGACGACCGCAAGGCCGACGTGCTGTCCCTGGAGCAAGGCGTCCTGACCCGCTTCGACGGCGACGGCGCCGGCCACCTCCGGGCCACCGCCGCCCCGGGCGGCACCGCCACCGGCTGGCCCGCGGGCACCCGCTTCACCGGCTTCGGCGACTGGAACGGCGACCGGGTCAACGACCTCCTGGCCGTGCTGCCCACCGGTGAGGCCCGGGCCTACAAGACCCTCGCCGGCCGGCTGCCCGAGCCCACGTCCCCGTACAAGAAGCTGGCCGGCGACTGGCGCGGGTACGACGTCCTGACCGCCCCGGGCGACGTCAACGGCGACGGCCGGGCCGACCTGCTGGCCCGCGAGTCCCGCACCGGCGTGCTCTACCTGTACCCCGGCGCCGGCACCGCCGGCCTGGCCGCCCGCGTGAAGATCGGCGGCGGCTGGAACACCTACACCCGGATCGTCGGCACCGGCGACCTCAACGGCGACGGCCGCGGCGACCTGCTCGGGCTGGACCGCTCCGGCGAGCTGTGGCGGTACGAGGGCCTGCGCAGCGGCAAGCTCACCGCCCGCAAGCTGGTCTTCCGGGACTGGGGCAAGGGCGTCAAGCAGCTGCTGGGGGCCGGCGACCTGAACGGCGACGGCAAGGCCGACCTGCTCTCCGTCGACTCCGAGGGCGTGGCCCGCTTCAACCCGGGCAACGGCCGCGGCGGCTTCGGGAACAAGGTCCGCAGCGGTTCCGGCTGGAGTGGCCGCACCCTCTCCTGACCCCGCCGGTAAGCCCCCGGACACCCGCCGGCCCGCCCCGGGACACCCTCCCGCGGCGGGCCGGCGCGCGCCCCGGGGGCACCCCCGGGGCAAACCGTTTCGTGGCATGCGGTCGCCGCCCCATAGGATTGGGCCCGAAACCTACACACTCACCACCCTCAGAGGATCGCTGCATGCCTGGCATCACGCGCGAGGAGGTCGCCCACCTCGCTCGGCTGGCGCGTCTGGAGCTGTCCGGCGACGAGCTGGACCACTTCGCCGGTCAGCTGGACGACATCATCGGCGCGGTCGCCCGCGTCGCCGAGGTCGCCGACCGAGACGTACCCCCGACCTCCCACCCGCTGCCGCTGACGAACGTCATGCGCGCGGACGAGGTCCGTCCGTCGCTCACCCCCGAGCAGGCGCTTTCCGGCGCTCCCGCCCAGGAGCAGCAGCGTTTCAAGGTGCCGCAGATCCTGGGGGAGGACTAAGAACATGACGGACAACATCATCAAGCTCACGGCCGCGGAGATCGCCGGGAAGATCGCCGCCGGCGAGCTCACCGCGGTCGAGGTCACCGAGGCCCACCTGGCCCGGATCGACGCCGTGGACGAGAAGGTGCACGCCTTCCTGCACGTGGACCGCGAGGGCGCGCTGGCCCAGGCCCGCGCCGTCGACGAGAAGCGCGCCCGCGGTGAGGAGCTGGGCCCGCTGGCCGGTGTCCCGCTCGCCCTGAAGGACATCTTCACCACCAAGGGCGTCCCCACCACGGTCGGCTCCAAGATCCTCGAAGGCTGGATCCCGCCGTACGACGCCACCCTGACGCGCAAGCTGAAGGAAGCCGACGTCGTCATCCTCGGCAAGACCAACATGGACGAGTTCGCCATGGGGTCCTCCACCGAGAACAGCGCCTACGGCCCCACCGGCAACCCCTGGGACCTCACCCGCATCCCGGGCGGCTCCGGCGGCGGCTCCTCCGCGGCCCTGGCCGCGTACCAGGCCCCGCTGGCCATCGGCACCGACACCGGCGGCTCCATCCGCCAGCCCGCGGCCGTGACCGCGACCGTCGGCGTGAAGCCCACCTACGGCGGCGTCTCCCGCTACGGCATGGTGGCCTTCTCCTCGTCCCTGGACCAGGGCGGCCCCTGTGCCCGCACCGTCCTCGACGCGGCCCTGCTGCACGAGGTCATCGCCGGTCACGACCCGCTGGACTCCACCTCCATCGACGCGCCGGTGCCGCCGGTGGTCGAGGCGGCCCGCAACGGCTCGGTGGCCGGCATGCG